>CAMAUG010000049.1 GCA_945861255.1 Candidatus Sulfopaludibacter sp. SbA3 | reverse complement strand
ATCCCCACCGTGCGCACCGATCCGTCCCAACGTGCACGCCAGGCCGCGGCGCATCCGATGATGAACGCCGTCGGCGGCACATCGATTCACTATTGGGCGCAGAGTTGGCGGCTGAAGCCGTGGGATTTCAAGTCGCGCTCGGAAACCATCCGGCGCTACGGCGCGAGCGCCATCCCGGCGGGATCGACGCTCGAAGACTGGCCGATCACCTACGACGAACTGGAGCCGTTCTACGACGTGGTGGAGTGGGAAATAGGCGTCTCCGGCAAGGCCGGCAATATCCGCGGCCAGATCGATCCGCGCGGCAATATTTTCGAAGGCCCGCGCCAGCGCGAGTATCCCATGCCGGCGCTACGGAGCACGGAATTCGTCGACCGGATGGAGGACACAGCCAGAAAATTGGGATGGCATCCGTTCCATCCTCCGGCGGCCATCAATTCGCAGACTCGCAACAACCGCGCCGCGTGCGCCTATCACGGTTTTTGCGGCACGGCGGGATGCCATGTGCACGCGAAGGGCTCCACCGCGGTCACCACCATTCCGGAGGCGCTGAAGACCAAGAACCTGACGATTTTCGACCTGGCGCATGTGACGCGGATCGTTTCCGATTCCAACGGGCGCGTAACGGGCGTCAACTACATCCGCAGGGGCCAGGAATTTTTCCAGCCCGCGAAAGTGGTGCTGCTGGGAGGGTACACGTACGAGAACTCGCGCCTGCTGCATCTTTCGAAATCGAGCGCCTACCCCAAGGGGCTCTCCAACAACCACGGCCAGGTAGGCCGGCACTTCTTCGCGCATTATCAAGGAGCCGCCACCGGACTGTTCCCGTTTGACGTGAACATCTGGTACGGGCTTCCGGCGCAGGGCGTCGCCATTGACGATTTCTCCGACGACGTGTTCGATCACGCCGGCCTGGGCTTCATCGGCGGCACGTCCATCCACATCCGGACGGAGCGCCACCCGATTGAAGGCGCGTCCATGAATACCTACGGCCGCGCGCCCATGTGGGGCTCGGCATGGAAGAAGTTCGTCCACGACAACGCGGCGCGCGTGGCGGTCAGCTATTTACAGACGTCCACATTCCCCTACGAAAGCGCCTATCTGGATCTGGATCCCGAGGTCAAGGACCCTCTGGGCGATCCGGTGTGCCGGATCACAACGGGTGGGTCAAGGGAAAATGAACTACGGGCGCTCCAATACGCGTTTCAGAAGACGGAGCAGTGGTTCCGCGAGGCGGGCGCGGTCGCGACGAACCCGGGCGCACCGAACGTTCCGGCCCTGAGCACGCACGGCTACGGCGGGACGCGCATGGGCGATAACCCGGAGACGAACGTCGTCAACCGCTGGGGCTTTTCGCATGAAGCCCCCAACCTGGGCATCCTGGGCGCTTCGGTGATGGGCACCAGCGGCGCGCGCAACCCCACGCTCACCGTGCAGGCGTTGGCGTGGCGGACCGCGGATTACGTGGCGAAGAACTGGAAGTCGATCGCCGGGTGAGCGGCAAGTGCCGTCCGGCTTGCGCGGACGGAAGTACGCTCACGTGACAGCCCAACAGTTTCCGTGGGTTGGCGACTACACGGCTCTCTGCCCGGCCTTCCCAACGCACCGGCGCCAGGCGGGGCATGGTGTAAATGTGTACGCTTGACGTCACTCATCTATAATGGTGCATGAGGCTGGATGATAAGGAGTTATCGCGACAGGGACACGGGGCGTCTTGCCGCTGGTGAAAAAGTCCGCCAGTGGGAACCGCTTCGCCGCCAAGCTGAGAAGCGTTTAAGAATTCTCGACGCGGCGGCCTCACTTGGCGATCTTGCCGCGCTCAACTCCAACCGGCTGGAAGCCCTGAAGGGAAACCGCAAAGGGCAGTATTCCATTCGGATCAATGACCAGTGGCGCATCTGTTTTAAATGGGGCAAGGATGAACCAGGCCCGTCGAGCGTTGAGATTGTTGACTATCACTAGAGCGAAAGGAATAGACCATGCCACGCACGCCCATCCACCCCGGAGAAATCCTCGCCGACGAGCTTGAGGAGATCGGACTTTCGGCCAAGAAACTGGCAGACGTTATCGAAGTGCCGCCCAACCGCCTCTATCAACTTCTGGCGGGAAAGCGGAACGTAACGGCTGACACGGCCCTGCGTCTTAGCCAGTATTTCGGCATGTCCGCTGATTTCTGGATGAACCTCCAGAGCGCGTATGAGCTCGACCTAGCCCGCCAGCAAGTGGGCAAGGCAATACAGCGAATTCCAAAGCGCAGTGAAACGGCAGAGCCGCGCCCTGCGGTGTAAAGCTTGAATCCTTTGCCGATCAGAATTTTCGTTCCGATAATAGCGGTTCCGTAAAGGTCAACAGGATCACATCTTTAGTGGGTCGCAATGAGAGCGGGAAATCCAATCTTCTCCGGGCGTTGTATAGCCTCAAACCGGTTGAAGGATTCAAGGCGCTGAAGCCCATCAAGGATTTTCCCCGGCACAGGCAGCCTGAAGAGTGCAGGGACGATGAACTACGGGCGCTCCAGTACGCGTTTCAGAAGACGGAGCAGTGGTTCCTTGAATATCGCCATCTCCGATCTGATGCACGCGAGCCGTGGTGAGAAAGGACAGGTCCGGAATCCGCTTCGTGGTTGGACCCAGTACGAAGAGATTATCCGAACTGAGAACTTCACCGATAGGGTTCTTGTCCAGGTACGCGAGCAGCGCGCGGTCGATTGTGCGCACAATCCGATTGTGCGGATTGTACTTCGGTTTGGTCGTCTCGATCAGCTCCCCTTCGTCGAGCTCATAACGGAGCTCTTCGGGTTCCTGGAGTCGATCGAACTCCTCAACCGTCATCGGCGTTTTCGTGACCACGATCCGATTATACGCGCGGAATCACGGGATTGCTAAGCTAAAGACAACTCATGACAATTCAGAATTCCTTTGGTGCGGCCGGCGAGCTTCGTGTCGGCAGCCGCACCTATGAGATTTTCCGCCTCTCTGCCCTGGAGAAGGCCGGTTTCGACCTGAAGAGAATCCCCTATTCCATCAAGATTCTGCTGGAGAATCTGTTGCGCTTCGAAGACGGCTCCACGGTCAGGAAATCCGACATCGAATACGCCGCCAGATGGGATACGAAGGCGGTTGCGCAGGAGATCAATTTTCGGCCCGCACGCGTCATTTTACAGGACTTCACGGGCGTGCCCTGCGTCGTCGATCTGGCCGCCATGCGCGACGCGCTGCGGGCCATGGGCGCCGACCCGAAGAAAGCCAATCCGCTGGTGCCGGTGGACCTGGTCATCGATCACTCCGTGCAAGTGGATCACTACGGATCGAAGGATGCGTTTCAATTGAACGCGCTGCTCGAATTCCAGCGCAATCAGGAGCGCTACGCGTTTCTACGTTGGGGCCAATCCGCGTTCCAGAATTTTCGCGCCGTTCCGCCGGATACAGGCATCGTGCACCAGGTGAATCTGGAATATCTCGCGCCGGTGGTCATGTCCTTAAACGGCCAAGCCTATCCGGATACCGTGGTCGGAACGGATTCGCACACCACCATGATTAACGGCCTCGGCGTAGTCGGCTGGGGCGTGGGTGGAATTGAGGCGGAGGCGTGCATGCTCGGCCAGCCCGCGACCATGCTGCTTCCCGAAGTCATCGGATGCAAGCTGTCCGGCAAGCTGCCGGAAGGCGCGACGGCCACCGACCTTGTGCTGACCGTCACGCAGATGCTGCGCAAGAAAGGCGTGGTGGGCAAGTTCGTCGAATATTATGGCGACGGTCTGGATCACCTGAGCCTGGCCGACCGCGCGACGCTCGCCAACATGGCGCCGGAGTACGGCGCGACCATCGGCGTGTTTCCCATCGACGATCAATCGCTGGAATATCTGCGCATGACCAACCGGCCGGCGGAGCAGATCGAACTAGTGGAAGCGTATGCCAAGGAGCAAGGCCTGTTCCGCGTGAAAGGCGCGCCGGACCCGGTGTACAGCGATACGCTCGGCCTGGACCTGGCCACGGTGGTTCCCTCGCTGGCCGGACCGAAGCGTCCGCAGGACCGCATTGATCTGCCGGACGTAAAGAAGAATTTCCTCGATGGATTGGGCGCCCCTCCGAAGACGGCCGGGACCATTCATGACGGCAGCGTCGTGATCGCCGCCATCACCAGTTGCACCAACACTTCGAATCCATCCGTGTTGATCGCCGCGGGCTTAGTGGCGAAGAAAGCCGCGGAGCGCGGTTTGACGGCGAATCCGTGGGTGAAGACCAGCCTCGCGCCGGGATCGAAAGTGGTGATGGATTATCTGGAAGATGCCGGCCTGGTAGACGCGCTGGAAAAGCTTAATTTCCATCTGGTGGGTTACGGTTGCACCACTTGCATCGGCAACAGCGGCCCTCTGCCGGAGGACGTTACCGCGAACGTGAACGCGGGCAAGTTGACCGTGGCGGCAGTGCTCTCAGGCAACCGCAACTTCGAAGGTCGCGTGAATCCGTTGGTGAAGGCGAACTACCTGGCGTCGCCGCCGTTGGTAGTGGCCTATGCCATCGCGGGCCGCGTCGATATGGATCTGGTCAACGAACCCCTCGGGCAGGACCCGGCGGGCAAAGACGTTTTCCTGCGTGATATTTGGCCCTCCAATGAAGAAGTGCAGAGTACGGTCAAGAAGAGCGTCCGCCGCGAAATGTTCGCCAAGCAATATTCAGAAGTCTTCCAGGGCGACGCCCAATGGAACTCAATCAAGGTTCCGGCCGGGGACCAGTACGCCTGGGACGCCGCTTCCACTTACATCAAGAAGGCGCCGTACTTCGATGCCATGGTGGATCCGAAAACGCACGTCAAGGATTTCAGCGGCCTGCGCGTTTTGGCGATGCTGGGCGATTCGGTGACCACCGATCACATTTCACCCGCCGGCAATATCGGTAAGAACACACCGGCCGCGGAATATCTGCTGTCGCTGGGAGTGAAGCCGGCCGATTTCAATTCCTACGGAGCGCGGCGCGGCAATCACGAAATCATGGTGCGCGGCACGTTCGCCAACATCCGCTTGAAGAACCAGATGGCCCCGGGCACCGAAGGCGGCTGGACAAGGCACGTTCCTTCCGGTGAGCAGATGTCCATTTACGATGCCGCAGTGCGTTACCACAGGGAAGGCACGCCGCTGTTCGTCATCGCCGGCAAGGAGTACGGCACCGGCTCCTCCCGCGATTGGGCCGCGAAGGGGACGCTGCTGCTGGGCGTGAAGGCCGTGATCGCCGAAACTTTCGAGCGCATTCACCGCTCCAACCTGGTGGGCATGGGCGTGCTGCCGCTGCAATTCCTCGACGGCCAGAACCGCGAAACACTCGGCCTGACGGGCCTTGAGACGTTTTCGATCGAAGGCGTTTCCGCGGCCGTGAACTCCGCCGGCAAGACGCTGGCAGGTGTAACTGCGGTGCTGGATGGCAAGACCGTCACCTTTGAAGCGAGGGTTCGCGTGGATACACCGGTGGAGGCGGATTACTACCGCCATGGCGGCATCCTGCCGTTCGTATTAAAGCAACTGGCTGCTCAGTAGCCGTTTGGAATACCAGCTTCGCTGTGCTCAGGCCAACCGGCGGATGATCGTGAACCGCGATCCCACGAAGGAGGGAAGAATCAAAGCATGGCCTGGATCGGCGAGAGTATAAGCGCGGATATTTCCACCAGCAGTTCGAGAGCTGCACTTAGCATCTATTCCCAGTCGAAGATTCAGCTCATGTTGGATGAATCGCGGGAGACGAGACACTTCGCCCGTGAGTGGAAATTGAGTCAACGGTCGCGCCCGGCTTTGTCGGTTTGGGCGGCTTCGGCAAGCATGATCGAACCCGGACCGTAGGTTTTGGGTCGTTCTAGTCACGGCTTCATCGTGCCGCCCACTGGCCCTAAAATCAACAGCTTCTCGATTTCTTCGTCACATCTATCTTTTTCGATGAGACGGTATGGCAACTGCTGCAATCGGAGAAACGGCCGGAAATCCCGCGAAACAGTAAATACAGCAATGCCGGTCTTCCCGATGAGCGCGAGCACCTCATCGAAGAAGTGTTCCAGGGACCAATGGAGCCCGATTGTGTAGAAGCCGTAGAGGAGATCAAACGGCCCGGGTAAATCCTTCATCGCGACGGACTTGGCGTCGTGGATCGTCACGTTGATCATGCCGTTGTAGTCGAGTACGCCACGCAATTCTGAAATCGTGCCGCAGAACGAATCCTCGAAGCGTGGTCCATTCCTGGTGTATTTCGTGGTCTTGCCATCCGCCTCGTAGGCGTGAAGTTTACAATTCTGCCACCCGAACTTCTTGCTGAAGAACACAAGCGATCGACCGAGACCGATTTCGAGGACGCGCATCGGTTTGGGAAGAACCGACAGAGCATCCTTCAGGCACTCGTATTCGGCCCAGCAGGCCGCATTCTGATCGGACTCCCAGATACCGCGGCTAGTTTCAGTCGGTCGCAAATGCAAGTGGGGGGAGATCAGGCGGATCGCCCGCACAAGCTTCCTGGTCATTGGTGGCGAATGAAATACCCTTTCCAGGCTTGCCAACCTAGGATTAACTCTTGGCTGTTGGGGGCCGCAGATCACGCGCTTGATGCGACGGACTGCCTCACGAACGGACACCACGCGATGCCTCCTGGAGTCTGTGTGCGGTCATTCAAGTGTAACCGAAAAAATCCTGGTCCCGCGACTGACAGCGCGCGGGCTCCGGTGGTGGACAGTTGATGGTCGAAGGGCAGAGTGGGAGTGTAGTCCACGGCGGGTGGATGAGCAAACCAGGATATGCGCACCATCCGGGGCGTGGACGCGCCGGACTTTGTGCCTTGGCGCAGCAAACGAATACGGCCTGTTGGTGCCGGATCGATCAGTGCCGATTTCCTGCCTCAGGCCAACCGCCGGATAATCGTAAACGGTAGCGTCACCATGGCCCATAGCAGGGCAAGCGCGCCGCCCACTGCGATCCCCACGATGCGGAAGGGCAGCAGTATCAACCACACCAGCGGGTAAAGCACCAGCGCCAGAAGCGCCAGCGGCCAGCACAGGACGAATAGAATACACCACAACAGGAATGTAAACACGCGAGTCACTCCCTGCTCATCATTACGGACTCCGGGCGGGGAAAGTTCCCTGGATTCCAGGGCGCAGCTAGCGCCGCGTCCACTGGAGCGCCGCCACGGCCAGCAAACTCATCCCGATCCCGGCCGCTGCGTCCGCGGCGTAGTGGTAGCGTCCGTAAACCGTGGCCACCGCGACGGAGAACCCGTAGGCCGCCATGGCCCAACCGATCCATCGCCGTCTGCGTAACATCGCCAGCAGGGCCCAGGCCACTCCCAGGGCCGAGGAAACGTGCGCGCTGGGGAAAACGCTGGAATGGATGCCGTAGCCGCCCACGATCAAAAGATTCACACTCCGCAGCGCCGTGGTCACGGCGGGCAGATCCTGGTTTGGGAAAACCGTGCGCGGAGGGTCCGAGGGAAAGTAGGGAAATAACGCGTAGGAACCAAGAGTGGCGGCGAGATACGCCAACCACAAGCGGTCTACCTGTGAGCGGCTGCCATTGAAAAACAACGCCGCCAGCGCGACCGGCGCTACCGCGTAGACCAGCAGATAACACAATTCCAGATACCCGGGGATCAGCGCGCCCGCGCTTTCGATGGCCGCTCGCCAACCCGCCGTATCCAGCAACCAGCGGTCCCACACGATCCACACCCTTTCGAGCGACCCGTTTTTTGGGGCGGCGAACCAATCCATTTCGCGATACGCGATCAACGTCGCCAAGAGAGGCAGCCAGTCGCGCATTGCGTTGTCCGTCTTGCTCACGGCGAAGATGGTTCCGGCTACCACCACGCCCAAGGCCAATGCACGCCAGGGGAGATCGATGTAGAAAGGCGCGACCGCCGCGACGTAGGCGAAATAGCCAACAATCAGGATTTCCGAACGGCGAAAGCGGGCCACGGTAATATTCTCTCGTTATCCAAACAATACTGACTCGCTGCAGCGCGGCTCTATCGTGACGCGTTTACCGCACTTGTTGGTCCAGCAGCGCCAAATACGCCAGCACCAGGCGGAATGTCCGATAGTACTGGTCCATGTGAATCGCTTCCACTTGATCTTTGGGACCATGCAAGAGAGGAAGGGTCTCCGTGGTGAGCGAATGGATGGTGATGGCGGGGATCTTTTTCGCCCTGAACGATTCCGAATCGGTGCTTCCCACCCCGTCCACATTGACGGCCGACACGGGCAAATTCATCGTGGAAGCCGCGACGCCGAGCCATTTCGCCAGATTCAGATCCGCGCGGCTCAGCCACACTTCGGTTTCCGCCAGGCCCAGCGTATCCAGGTTCACCATGGCGGCAACCGATTCGTGGGTCTTTTCCATCGCTCTAACATAAGCGCGCGATCCCAGCAATCCTCGCTCTTCTCCACTGAAGCCGACGAACCTGAACGTATGCCGCCGGGGGACGTCCGCCAGGCCCTGATAGAGGCTCGCCAGCAGCGATGCTCCACTCCAGTTGTCCACCACGCCGCTGCCCTTCTCGACCAGGTCGAAGTGGGCGCCAACCAGAATTTCGGATTCCACCTCGCCCGTCAGAGTGCAGATGAGGTTCGGTTCTTTGGCACCCTTGTACGGCTGTTCCGTGAGCGCGTCGCCTGTGCACCCGGCCGCCTCAAACAAACGGCGCAGCGCTGGTTCCCGATCCGCATTCTTGCGAGTGAACGCGCTCAGGCGCTGTTCGATGACACTCCGCGGGACTACCGCGAACTGGAGCTCTTGCGCGAACGCCCCTGCTACGGCGCAGGCGAAGAGAGCAACGCGCCTGAGGCTCATGCCACCGCATCCGCCGCATGGTAGGAGCTCCGCACCAGCGGTCCGCTCTCCACGTGCGTGAAGCCCATTTCGTAGCCTAGGCGCTTCAGGCCGGCGAACTCGTCCGGCGTCACGTGGCGGATAACGGGCAGGTGTTTCAGGGAAGGCCGCAGGTATTGGCCGATAGTCAGGATATCGACTTGGCTCCCGCGCAGATCGCGCATCACCTGGTGGACTTCTTCCATGTTTTCGCCGAGGCCCACCATCAAACCGGATTTGGTGGGAATCTCCGGATTGCGCCGCTTCACATACGCCAGCATGTCGAGGGACCGCTCATAGCGCGCGCCCAGGCGGACCTGGCGGTACAGGCGCGGCACGGTCTCCGTGTTGTGGTTCAGCACGCCGGGCCGGGCATCCAGCACGATATCCATAGCCGCGTGCGAACCCTGGAAATCCGGCACCAGCACTTCGATGCCGCAACCGGGCACGCGCTCGCGGATCGCCTGGATGGTGAGGGCGAACAATTCCGCGCCACCGTCCTTGCGGTCGTCGCGATTCACGCTCGTGATCACCGCGAACTTCAGCCCCAGGGTCTCCACGGCTTCGGCGACGCGCCGGGGTTCGTCGTAATCCACCTGTAAGGGCGCGCCTTTTTGCACGTTGCAGAATCCGCAGCGGCGGGTGCACACGTTGCCCAGGATCATGAAGGTAGCGGTGCGCTGGTTCCAGCAATCTCCGATGTTGGGGCACGCGGCGCTCTCGCAAACGGTGTGCAGCCCCAGCCGTTGCACCAAGTTCTTGAGTTTCTGGTAGTTCTCGCCCACGGGTGCGGGGGCGCGCAGCCAAGCTGGGCGCGGCGCGCGGGGTTGTGGATCGATGCTGACCAGCACTATTTCGATTGTACCAGCCGGTTTTCGATAATCCGCGATTCGTCGAACCCGCGCGTCCGCCGGAAGAAATCCGGCGACTGCTGAAACGCCGCGCGCGGCACGAAGCCGACCAGTTCGCTTTCTGCGATGGTGGTCTTTAGGCGCGCCGCTTCACCCAGAACCGTATCGTACAGCGTATCCAAGGGGATCTCCGCGAAATTGACCAGATTCATGGATATCTGCGTGCAATCGAGCGATTCCAGTCGCAGCCCGATTGCTTTCACGAATCGGAACCCGCCCGTGGATTGGCGGATGCGGTGTGCGATGGCCTGGGCGATCCTCACATCCCGGGTGGCCAGGTTAATGTTATAGGCGATCAAGAACCGCCGCGCACCCACCATGACCGCGCCGGCGGTGGGATGCTCAGCGATATCGCCCACATCGGGAGGCCGTCCGTCGAAGCCCGTTCGGCGGACATGTTGCAGGGCGCGGCGCTCGGGAATGCGCGCGGCTTCTTCGTAGAAGTAGACGGGCACGCCGAAGCGGCTCCAGATTTCCTGGCCCGCGCGATGGGCGGCTTTGACGCAATCCTCCATCGTGGAACCGTTCAGGGGAATAAACGGCACAACATCCGCCGCGCCCACTCGCGGATGAACACCCTTGTGCCGGGAGAGATCGATGAGTTCCGCGGCTTTCCCCACACCGCGCACCGCGCCTTCCAGCACGGCCTCCGGCGGGCCCGCCAAAGTGACGACGCTGCGATGATGATCGGGGTCGGATTCCCAGCCGAGCACGGTAGCGCCGGCGGCGCTCTCAATCGCGCCGACGATCGCCCGCAACGTGTCGGGATTCCTTCCCTCGGAGAAATTCGGAACGCATTCCAACATGCCTGATTGGCCCCCGCCGTTACTATTCACCCACTGGTACGATCATAAGTAGTGCCCGCCACCAGACACAAGACCGCTTCCCGTTCCCGCCCCCTTCACAAGGTAGTCCGGCGCCATACGCTGGACCGCGTTTTGTCCAAGGCGGGCTTCGGTTCGCGAACGGACGCGCGGAGCTGGATCGGCGCTGGCCGCGTCACGGTGAACGGAAAGAAGGTGCAGTCGCCGGACGCCTGGGTGGACCCCGCGGAAGACAACGTGAGATTGGACGGCAAGCCGATTACGGCGCGCAAGAAAGTTTATTTGCTCTTGTACAAGCCTAAAGGTTACTTGACCACGCACAGGGACCCGGAAGGCCGGCCGACGGTCTACGATTTGTTGGAAGGCATTGACGCGTGGGTGGTCCCGGTAGGGCGCCTGGACCAGGACACCACCGGCCTGCTAGTCTTGACCAACGACACGGAGCTGGGCGATCACCTGACCAGTCCGAAGTCCAAAGTGCGCAAGACCTACCTGGTAAAAGCCTCGCAACGGCTCGACGAGGACCAACTGAATACTTTACGCGCAGGGATGGAACTCTCCGATGGCCCCACGCGCCGCGCCGAAGTCACGCGCATTCGCGATTCCGAGAAGTACACATTTTTCGAAATCACGATCACCGAGGGCCGCAACCGCCAGGTGCGCCGCATGGTGGAGGCGCTGGGCGCGAAGGTGCTCAAACTGGTCCGGACGCGCATCGGGCCGATTGCAATAGGCGATCTGGAGATCGGCAAATACCGGCTGCTCACTTCCGAGGAAGTCAGGGGATTGGCCTCGTGATGCAGCCCGCGATTTACCCCGAGACACCGCCACAATTGGCCGAGGCGCTGCGCACGCTGGCGGGCGAGCGGCGCACCATCCGCATGGGCGGCAATTTCACAAAGGACCGTTTGGGCGGGCGCCCGCAAGACGGCGCTGCAACCATCTCCACCACGCGCTTGTGCCGGCTCATCCAATATGAACCGCAGGATCTTACCGTGAGTGTGGAGGCAGGGATGCCGTTCACCGAACTCCAACGCACGCTGGAAGAGCGCGGTCAGATGCTGCCGCTCGATCCCTTTACCGGACCGGGCTGGGAGAGCGCGACCGTCGGCGGCGTCATTGGAGCCAATTTGAGCGGTCCGCGGCGGCGGCTCTATGGAACGGCGCGCGACATGGTCATCGGCATGACGTTCGCCACGCTCGAAGGCAAGCTGGTGCAAACGGGCGGCATGGTGGTGAAAAATGTCGCGGGGCTGGACATGGGCAAGCTCATGATCGGGTCCTTCGGCACGCTGGCTGCCATGGCTTCGGTGAACTTCAAAGTTTTTCCCATTCCGCAGTGTTCCCGCACGTTCGTGATGGAGTTTTCCGCTGCGGGCGATGCGTTTGCCGAGCGCGACCGGATCTTGCGAGGCCAGCTTCCGCCCGCTGCGATCGATATCGTGAGAATATCCGATGTCTACCGGCTTCTGGTGAGGGCCACCGGAAACCAGCAGGTGATCGCGCGTTTTTCGAAGGATCTGGCGAAGGCGCGCGCCGCCGAAGGGGACGAGGAAAATGCGTTGTGGCAAGAAATTCGCGAATTCACTCCGCGATTTCTAGCGGCGAATCCGGCGGGAGGCGTCGTGGCGATCCGGACGCCGCTCGCCGGAATGCGTGAAGAGATGGAACGGCTGAGCTCCGCCGGCATCCCGTGCATCGCCCGCTCCGGTTCGGGTGTCATCCATGCCCACTACGCCACGGACCCTCCGCCGACGCCGATTCACGATGAATCAGGAATGATGAAGAAAATTAAGCACATGTTCGATCCGGAAAATCTACTGAATCGAGGACGGCTGCATGGCTACCTCTGAGGCGTTGCACGCGATCCAAAGTTCCGACGCGCCGCGCCAGGCCGATCTGGATCGCTGTGTCCACTGCGGCCTATGCCTGAACGCCTGCCCCACGTATCGCGAACTGCATCTGGAGATGGATTCACCGCGCGGCCGCATCTTTCAGATGAAACAAGTGGCGGAGGGCGCGCCCATCACGGACGCCTATCGTGAGCACATCGACTTGTGCCTGGCCTGCCGCGGCTGCGAATCGGCGTGCCCCTCCGGCGTGAGCTACGGCCGGCTGGTGGAGGGCGCCCGCGCGCAAATAGAGAGCAGCATACGGCGGCCGTGGACGGAACGCCTTGTGCGCGACCTGGTCTTCAACCGGCTCTTGCCCAGCCGGACGCTGCTGCGCCTGGCGGGCTTCGGGCTGCGCCTCTATCAGGCATCCGGCCTCCAGCGGTTCGTGCGCGGCTCGGGCATGCTTGGCCAGTTCGGCCGCCTGGGCGAATTGGAAGCACTTTCGCCCCAAGCCGAAGCACCTTTCTTTTTCGAACAGATGGGGCGCGTTTTCCCGGCGCGTGGCGAACGCAAGCACCGGGTGGCGCTGATGGCGGGCTGTATCGCCAACGTTTGTTTTTCCAGGCTTAACGAAGCCACGGTGCGAGTGCTGCAGACCAATGGTTGTGAGGTCACGGTTCCGGACGGCCAGACGTGCTGCGGCGCCCTGCACGTCCATGCGGGCATTCGCGACACCGCCCGCCAACTGGCACGGAAGAACGTGGACGCACTTGCAAGCGGCGGCTTCGACGCCATTCTTACTAATGCCGCGGGCTGCGGCTCCACCCTCAAGGAATACGACGAGTTGCTGGAGCATGACCCGGCTTACGCCACGCGCGCCCGGGAGTTCGTCGCCAAGATGAAGGACGTCACCGAGTTCCTGGCGTCCATCGAGCTGAATCCGCGTCTGGGTGAAGTGCGCGCCGCCGTGACGTACCAGGATTCCTGCCATCTGGCGCATGGCCAGCGCGTACGTTCGGCTCCGCGCGACTTATTGAAGCGTATCCCCGGCCTCACGTTCCGCGAAATGCCGCTGGCCGACATCTGCTGCGGCAGCGCCGGTATTTACAACGTGGTTCACACGGACATGTCGATGGCGCTGCTCGAAAAGAAAATGGCTAACGTCAATTCCACACGCGCCGAGTGCATCGCCACCGCCAATCCAGGCTGCATGTTGCAACTTCGCGTGGGCGTTGTGCGGCATGGGCAAGGCCAGCGCGTGGTGCACGTCATCGAGCTTTTGGACGAGGCCTATCGTAACTGGATGGCGGCTGCGACGACGGCGGCGGCCCCGGTTTAGGCGAGCGCGGCAGCCACGAAAATAAGCGCGGCAGGCGCAGGGCTCCACCGTGTCCGTAACGGTTGAGGATGGAAGAAGCCGCGTGGGCCGTCACAGCGACGGCGATCCACACCTGCCAGTGCGAAAACAGCCCGCTCCACGCGAACTCGCCCGCCATCCCCAGGTCCGAAGCCAAACGCCAGACGCCCAGCACGTACGCCATGAGGGCCGCCGGAACCAGAAGGGCCGCCGCAGCCAGAGCCAGCCCGCGGTTGGCTCCACGCGTGTGCCGCAGCGCACGCCCCCTCCCCAGCCGTATGCGAACGATCATCCCTCGATCATCCTTTGTTATGAGTTTAGCAGCCGTGCCCACGGGCAGTGGTCAGTTTGAATTTTCCCGCGGCGGCACGCCCAGCGGCGTCGGAATCGATGCCCCACCACCCGGTGGCGGGCATGTGGGTTTGGCCGCCGATTCTCCAAGCGTTGGCTGCACCCATGTGGCCGCGCCTGCTTCTGACGCCTTCGACCCTATGAGTTCCCGGGTGCAAGACTTATAGAACTCAGGTACTATATTTAGTCAGCGGCCACGTCAACCGATGTAGAATAAGGAGGTAGAACCCTTTGTTTTCAATAAGAGGAGATTCACCCGTGAACGACCAGAATCAGGCCATACCCAGTTCCCGTTCGCCGCTGGCAATCATCGCGCTGGTGCTCACCATCGTCGTGGGCGGGGCAGTTGGGTATTTGTATACCCAGATTAGCGAGATTCGCAACGAAATCGCGCAAACGCGCGAAGCCTTGTTGGACGAGATTTCCAAGATCCATGAGACGTCGGCGGTCACCACGCAGACCAGCCGGCGGTCGGTGGAATCGCTCAGGTCCGAACTGGATGCCGCTCGCCGCCAGGCCAGCCAGCTTGCCGGGCAGGCCAAAGACGACGCCGAGAAGCACGCCGAGGGATTGGCTGCCAACCTGCGGAAAGTCCAGATGGAGCAGGAAAAACGCGTGGCCGCCGTGAGTAGTGAAGTTTCGCAGGTCAAGGAAACCGCTTCGGCCGCCACCACGCGGATCGCCGAAGTGAACACCGATGTGTCAAACGTGCGGTCGGAAGTGGCGTCCACGCGATCAGAGCTCGAAAAGACGATCGCGAATCTGAAGCAGACACAGGGCGACCTGGGCGTGCAGAGCGGCCTGATCGCCACCAACGGCAAGGAACTGGCGGCGCTGAAGACATTGGGCGAACGCAATTACGTGGAATTCAAACTGGGCAAGACCAAAGGCCCGCAGCGCGTGGGCGATATCGCGGTGCTGTTGAAGAACACCGACCCCAAGCGCAACCGCTACACGATCAACATTGTCGCCGACGACAAGACGGTGGAGAAGAAAGACAAGACCATCAACGAGCCGGTTCAGTTCCTGCTTTCCCGCGCCACTCAGCCCTATGAGCTGGTGGTGAACGACGTGAAAAAGGATCTGATCAGCGGCTACATTGCTTCGCCCAAGGTGCAGCAACCGCGAAATTAGTGCCCGGCTAACCCCGCGCTTGCCGCGCCCGTGGAACCGTTCGTCCCGTTGTCCCTAGCGGGCCATGATTTTGAACTTCTGGACCTTCTTGCCGCGGTTTTCGGCGATGTACACGTTGCCATGCGAATCCACGGCGATGCCGTGCGGCTGATCGAATTGACCGGGGAACCGTCCAGGGCGCCCGAATTTCGATAGAATCTTTCCGCTCTGCCGGTCGATGATTTCAATCTGTGAATTATTCTGGTTGATCACGTAGATGAATTTCTGACCCGCATCGCGCGAAAAATCGAGGGCCACGGCCGAGCCCCCGGTCTCCTTAAGCACGCCGTCGGTGGGCGGAGTGTGCGGTTTCCAAGGGACCTCGATGTTTTTCAGAAACTTGCCCATCTTGTCATAAATCTGAATGCGCGAGGCTTCGCGATTGCAGACGTACACCATCCCATCGCGGGCGACGCCCATGCAGTGTACCGTCTCCATGCCTTCCGGCTGCCACTGACGCAGGAACTTGCCGGTGCTATCCATCACGGCGATGCGCCGGTTGCTGCCCCGGCCTTCGCCATCGGCGACGTAAATGTCTCCGTTTTGCGGATCGGCGAAGATGCTGGAGGGCATGAAGAACTGCGCCGCCTTCGAGTTGAGGGGTTTGCCCTTGGTGGTGCCGTCGGAGGAATCGAGAACGCCCTTCTTGCCAATCTGCTGCAGCAGCTTGCTGCCGTCGTGCGTGTATTTTTGCAGCATGCCGGAAGGAGCGCTGGCGATCCAGATGTTGTTGTCTTTATCGAAGTGGCAACTGTGGAGCCGCGGATCGAGGACCTTGAGGTCTCCCCAAAAATGGACTACATTACCGGCCGGGTCAACCTCAATAATCGGCGGCGCTGAATGCCCGGCGTTGAGATCGACGTCGAGCACGTCCTGCCGGTTGAGCAGGAACACGTGATCCTGGTTATCGACGCACACGCCACCGAGTCCTCCCAGGACCCACCGATCCGGCAGCGGTTTCGGCCAGGACAGGTCCACTTCGTAACGTGGCCCCGTGTTCTGAGCGCGCACGGACAATGGGAAGAGAACCGCCGCGGCGATGGCCAACCCAACGCAGGTCTTGATCCAGGATGTGGTTTTC
>CAMAUG010000048.1 GCA_945861255.1 Candidatus Sulfopaludibacter sp. SbA3 | reverse complement strand
AGCCCCGGCCAGAGCCTGCCTGCCATGCTCCACCACGACCCATGGCGCGGGGAAATCCACCGGCGCGGCGGATTCGCTCACCACGGCGCATGCACCCCGGGACACTGCGTCTTGCGCGAAGCCGCGCCCGTCGGCGCGCGATCCTGAAAAAGCGAAAAACACGAAATCCCGCTCCACGCGCCGGGAATCGTAGGCCAGGCCAGCCACGCCGCGCGCGGCCCATTCCGGCGCCAGATCGCTGCGAAGTTTCACGCCGTTCAAGACCTGCCCGAGGGTGAAGGTTGCGGGCATCCGCACGGCGCTCCTCTCTGTTCAGCGCGCCAGTAGGACCCGAACCCGCATCCCCGGCGCTAACGCGCTTCCCGGCAGGGGATCCTGATTCCGCGCCATGCCGCTTCCAATCACTTCCACCGGCAGCCGCGTGGCAGCCGATTCCTCCAACACTCCGCGCAGCGTCATGCCGCGGAAGTCCGGAACTCTGGGCCCGGTCCCACGCGAGACCACGGCCGCCTCCATCACCGGCGCGGCAGTACTCCGCGCGATGAAAAAAGGCCGCCGGTCCAGCGGAGAACCGTTCACGGACTCGCGTGAGCGAGCCGCGGACGATCCCCCCTGAACCGGCGGCGAAATAGTGACGGAGGATACAGCTTGTTCGCGCACGGGCGTTACCGCATGCGCGGACTCTAAAGTGCCGGCGGGCGCGCCGCCCAGTCCGGCAATGGCAAGATCGTTTTCACTGTTCCTCGCTGAGGCTGAAGCGGAGCCCAGCAAGGTGGTGGTTTCCGGCAAGTCCCTGGGCACATCCAGCATCCGGAGCGCCGGGGTGGCCACTGCACGGAACACAGGCGCCGCCACCGGGCCACCAAAACCCGCGCTGCCGCCCGATGTTCCAACCAGCGTGACGGCGACCACGATCTGAGGATTATTCACCGGCGCAAAACCCAGGAAGCTCGCGTTGTAGGTGTGCGTATAGGCGCGTGCCTTGAAGTCGTAGATTTGCGCGGAACCGGTCTTGCCGCCGGAAGTGTAGCCTTTGAGCGCGGCCCGTTTACCTGTTCCGCGTAGCACTACGCCTTCCATCATTTGGCGCATCTTGATGGCGGTCTCGGGGGCGATCACGCGTTCCGGTTTTTCTTGCGGCGCTATCGTTTCCACTCCGCCCGTCTTTTGCCGCTTCAACACCAGACGAGGCTTCACCATCAGGCCGCCATTAGCCACAACCGCGCCCACCAGCGCCAATTGAATCGACGTCGCGCCGATCTCATGCCCCATGGCTACCGAACCTATGGAACTCGGTTCCCAATCGCGCAGCCGCCGCAAGATGCCCGCCGATTCTCCGGGCAGATCAATGCCCGTCTTGCGGCCAAAACCAAACTTGCGGACGTACTCGTAGAGTTTGGCCTCGCCGACTTTCAGCCCTACCTGAATCGCCCCGATATTGCTCGATTTCGCCAACACGTCCGCCATGCTCAACGCGGCGTAGCGGTCATGGTCGTGAATCACGCGGCCTGCAAGTTTAATGATTCCGTTGCCGCAGTTAATCATTGTGTCCGGCGTAAGATTCGTCGTTTCCAGCGCGGCCGCGAGCGTGATCACCTTGAACACGCTGCCGGGCTCGAACGGGGTTGCCACGGCCAAATTTGCCCGCGACCCGAGAGGTTCTCCGTGACGCGGCGGAACGTTCGGGTCGAACGTTGGATAGTTTGCCATGGCGAGCACATCTCCCGTATACGGGTTCAGCACAACCAAGGACCCTGTCCGCGCGTTCGCCCTTATAGCCGCGGCCTCCAGCGCTTGTTCGGCATCATATTGCAGATTGGAATCGATGGTTAACGTGAGGTTCACGCCGGGCTCCGGGGAACGCGTCACCTGCATGTCATACGCGTTCTGGCGGACGTCCTTGTACACCCGCGCCAGACCGGGACGCCCGGAGAGTTCTTCGTCGAAACTCAACTCCAAACCGGCACTGCCGTGCTCCACGGTATCTTCCTGGTTGACCATGCCCGTGGAACCCAAAACGTGTGCCGCTAGACGCCCATGCGGATAAGCGCGCCGGGTTTCGGCCCGGAATTCCACCCAGTCCAGCTTTAGGCTTTTCACTCGAACCACCTCGTCCGAGGTAGCCTTGCGCTTCACCCAGAGGAAGCCGC
This sequence comes from Candidatus Sulfopaludibacter sp. SbA3, assembly GCA_945861255.1. Taxonomy (GTDB): domain Bacteria; phylum Acidobacteriota; class Terriglobia; order Bryobacterales; family Bryobacteraceae; genus Palsa-187. The sequence continues at coordinate 14,326 of CAMAUG010000048.1, read as the reverse complement.
TCTTGCGGAGCTTCGCGGCAACGATCTTGTTGAGCACCGTGCGCCGGTCCAAATCCAAGATCCGCGACAACAAGTCGGCGGCCATCCCGGGGTCGGGAATCTTCAAGGGATTCACCACAATGGATTCGGCGGGCAGCGTTTTGGCCAGAGGCTGGCCGGCACGGTCGAAGATGGTCCCGCGCGCCGCCGGAATCTCCACGGTCTTCTGTTGCTGTTGCTGGGCCAGGCGCACCAGTTCGTCGTGCTTGACCACTTGCAGCCACATCAGACGCACCACGATGGTCAAGGTCCACGCCAGCATGGACCACAATAACCAGCGCAGGCGTTTGGTGGGTTGAGTTTCCAACATCGGTTCGATACCGCCTACTTGTCTCCAGCGGCTCCGTTCTGGTTCATCGCCACGCTCGAGCTGCCTTGCGATTCCAGATACACCACCTTATCCGGCGCCGGGTCGATAAACTGTTGCTGGCGCGCGAGCTCCTCCATGCGCGCCGGAGAGAGCAGTTGCACCTCGCGCAATTCGAGCGTTGCCCTCTCCGTGGCCAGCCTGGAAGATTCCTGCTGGAGAGCTTGGATCTGATAGCCCGCCATCAAGGTGTACGCGCCCGGCAGCAGCACCGCGATCATGAGCCCGGCTGCCACGCCCACCGAACCGATCATGTTCCAGCACGTTTGGCGAGCCTTAGGATCCGCCTGCCGCACCAGGCGGCGGTTGTCGATCCGCTTGACGAAAAAATACACGTCCTCGTTCGCATAGGCGCGCACCGGGACCGCAGCCGGCGCGCTCCGGACGGGTTGCCCGTTTCGATCGGCCGTACCCTCCCGTCCGGGAGCATTCACGAATATTCGGTGACAGATGGTTGCTAGTGTTGCCATGAACCCGTTCCTCTCAATCGCTGCCAGTCAACACTCAGCGGCGGGCACTGGGGGAGGAAGTGCCCACGGCTGATGGTTGAATTTACGGCAGTCACATTTGCGTTATTTCTAGCGCCCGTAGTTTGGCGCTGCGCGACGGAGGGTTGATGCCGGTTTCTTCTTCCGAGGGCCGCACCACGTGCCGGGTGAGAATTCTGGCTCCTCCCGCTTTCTCCAGCGCCTGAAAAGCGCGCTTCACCACGCGGTCCTCCAGCGACATAAAGGTCAGCACCACCACGCGCCCGCCCGGCTTCACCAGCCTCGGCAGCGCGCCCAGCAGCGCATCCAATTCCTCTCGCTCTTCGTTGACCGCGATCCGCAACGCCATGAAGGTTTGCGTTGCCGGATGAATTTTGCCCGTACGGGGCACGGCGCTTTCGATCAGCCTGGCCAACTGGCCGGTCGTGACGATAGGCCGCGCCCGCACGATTGCTCTGGCTATTCTTCTGCTCCTCCTTTCCTCGCCCAACTGAAAAATCAAGTCGGCGAGTTGCTTCTCCGGTCCGTAGTTGACGATATCGGCGGCTGTTCTTTCTTGACTGCGATCCATCCGCATGTCTAGCGGTCCGTCCGCCATCAGCGAGAACCCCCTCTCGCCCTCGGTCAACTGGTAACGCGATACGCCCAGGTCGGCCAGCAATCCGTCCAGTTGTGGAACGCCTTCGGCCTTGAGCGACTCTCCCACCAGGGAAAACGATACGTGATGAAAACGGATGTTCTCTGGTGAAACATCCGTCAAATTCGCCCGCGCGCGTGCCAGACTCTCCGCGTCGCGGTCGCAGGCGATCACAAAACCAGTGGTCAGACGGCGCGCAATGGCGCCCGTATGGCCTCCGAGCCCACACGTGGCGTCCAGATACACGCCGTCCGGACGAATGGCCATGTAGTCCAGGCACTCGTTCAACATGACCGGAACGTGCATACATGGCCACTACTTAAACCCCTTCTTTTCGAGCGTCTTCACCTTTTCTCCCAGGCCCGCCATGGCGCGATGGAAGCGCGCTTCATGCACCGCCTTGCCGGCAACATTGATACGGCCGTGGTAGCAATCGAGCCACACAGGCTGAGATTCCAAACCCATCCGCCGCCGCAACTCGGCCGGCACCAGCACGCGGCCCTGCGCGTCGATCTCGGAATCTCCGCCGAAGTACTTGGCGATGTAAGCGACGTCCTCAGCCAGTTCCGCTAAGTCGCCGGCGTTTGAGAAAAGATTTTCGTTGCTCTTCCACACGGTCATCGGGTATATTCGAGCCAGTTCCAAATCCACCGTGGTGATGAAGACCTTGTCCACGCCCGATTTCTTGAGGTACTCGACGAACTCCGCCGGCAGCTTCAGGCGGCCCTTTTCGTCGACCCTGGCCTGGATGATGGAATGCGGCGCCTCCACGGCCCCGCCGTCCCCCGCGTTCCGAAGCTCTCCACTTTCAGCCACGAATAATCCCTAATAGACCACTTCAGTCCACTCAGTGTAAACCCGAACGGGTTTTCTTGGCAAGAAAATTCTTTGCAGGGGGTTGCAAGGGCTTGAGTTACGCTTTTTGTTCTCCTTTTGCACCCAGCCCTCCCCGTCAAGCTGACGGCCGAGTTGGCTTGAAAAAGGAGGTGTGGGATGTAGGGACCGTTAGCAACCGGCCAGAAGCCTTACGATCTCGCGTTCACCGGGGTAAGTGAGCCTTGCAAGCGCTTCAGTGGTGGAGAACCAGACCGCTTCGGCGACCTCGTCCTTATCTTGGATGGGGGCCGGAATTCCCACTGGCCGCATTCGCCAGAATCGGACAACCTTCGGAACCTGCTTGACCACATAGTGCGTCTCGCCGAGGAATTCCAGAAGCTCGACGTCCTGGCCGGTCTCTTCGCGGACTTCGCGGAGCGCGGTCTGCTCCAGGCTCTCGCCTGGTTCGGGTTTTCCCTTGGGCAGCGACCAATCGCCGTAGCGGTGGCGATGTACCAAGAGAACCTCAAGGCCGGCGGGTGTGCCGCGCGTCACGACTCCGCCGGCGGCAGAGAGCGCTGGAGGATTCACTTGACTCCACTGGCCACTCGCGCCGCCAGGAATTCGTCGCCCGCCCGCCACGTGGGAAGCGTGGCCAGATTGGCGGCATTCAGGCCAATCAAGAACCCGAAGCGCGCGTAAATCTCGATGCCGGAGAAGTTCCAATCCTCACGGTATTCATCGGAGGGCTGATGATACCGGCTTTCGTTGAAGTCCGCAAAATACTGGGAGCCCGATCCCGCTGGCTGCCCCATCAATTCCTTGCCGTTCTCCACGGAAAACGCGGGAACGCCGACGCGCGCGAATGAGAAATGATCGGAGCGGTAGAAAACACCCGCGGCGGGACGCGGATCCGGCGCGATGGCCAATCCAAAGCGCCTCGCGGCTTCTTCCACCAGGGGATAGGAGGTCGTGCGCTCGGCGCCATAGACTCCGACGTCGGAGTAGCGCCCGTTGGGCATGAACATATCGAAGTTCAGCGCAAGCGCCGTCTTTCCGGCGGGAACCACGGGATTCCTCCCATAAAAATCGGATCCAAGCAAGCCGCCTTCTTCCGCGGCAACCGCGATGAACAATGCCGAACGGCGCGGCTTTTGCGGCAGGCTAGCCCAGGCGCGCGCCATCTCCAGCAGCATGCCGCAACCGGTCGCGTTGTCGGCGGCGCCGTTATAAATGGGGTCCCCGTTGATTGGGTTCCCCACGCCCAGATGATCCCAATGGGCGCTGAAAATTACGGCCTCATTCTTGAGCCGCGGGTCGCTACCCTCCACGCGCGCGATCACGTTGCGTGTTTGGATCTCGCGAATTGCCGCTTCCGCGCTCACATGGAAACGCAGCGGCAGCGCCATCGCGCGGAAGCCGCGCCGATCCGCCAAAGCCAGTAATTCTTCCGGCTGTTTGCCGATCGACGCGCTGATGCCCTTCCCCGCTTCCAGCGTCACCCAGCCCGCGAATGCTAAAGCCGCCTCGCCGGGATTCAGCTTGTTCTCCAAATCCTCGGTGGACCACGACGAGCGCACCACGTTCCATCCATAGCTGGCCGTCGGCGTAGTGTGGATGATAATCGCGCCCGCGGCCCCGTGGCGCGCCGCCTCTTCATACTTATAGGTCCACCGGCCGTAATAAGTGAGCGCTTCGCCAGTGAAAAACTTCGGGTCCTTGGAAGGCGGTTCTCCGGTGAAGAGCACCACTACCTTGCCCTTGACGTCGATGTCTTTGTAGTCGTCCCACTGGTATTCCGGCGCGGTGATGCCGTGGCCCACGAAAACGGAATCCGCATCGAACTCCACGCGCGGCTGCTGGCGGAGGCTTACCCCGACGAAATCCTCCAGCCAGCGGAACTCCGGTTGTCCCACCGGTCGTCCCGCCGGGCCGCTCACGCTCATTCGTGTAGTGGGCCGCGGCGTCACGCCGATTAGAGGGAACACCTGAAAATAGGTCCCGCGATCCCCCGCCGGTTTTAGCCCGGCGAGCGCGAACTGAGTGGCGATGTATTCGGTGGCGAGGTCTCCGCCGCGCGAACCGACTCCCCGGCCCTCCAGAAGATCGTTCGCCAGAAACTTGACGTGCGGCCGCATGCGTTCGCCCGAGATTGAATCGATTTGCCCGTATGCGGCCGCGCTAAGCGCGAGGCTAACAAAAATGTATTTCATCCTAAGAAACCAGTTTATTGGGATTTGGTTAGGGACGTGGACTTCGTTGCCGGAAGCCCACTCTTAGCCTTGCGATACGCCGCCCGCCGCGCGCGCCCTCCCGCGGACTCCGTAGAACGCCGCCGCGCCAGGTTCTCGAACGCTTTGATCGCTTTTTCCAGGTCCCGGTGATAGGTGCGTAAATCCGCCAGTGTTTTCAGGACGTTCATGGATGCCATCCGCTCCAGTGTGCCCTTTTCCTGGCGATGGACGCAATAACACGGGCAGCGGGGTGTGCGCATGCCGCGCGCCCGCCGCTACACTGGAATGGATGACGCCGCAGCAGGTGCAAGAGCGTATTGGCCAGCTAAGCCCGTGGTTCTACGAGTTCGATCTGGGAGCCTTGGGGCGCACCACGTCGGAGCTTCCTCCCGAAGCTCTTCCCATTCACGCCACGCGGCTCGAAATGGTGCGGCATGCCGTCCACCGCCACTTCGGCACGCGCGTCAACCAGATCCGCTGTATCGATGCAGGTTGCCACGAAGGTTTCTATTCGGTGGCCATGGCCCGCGCCGGCGTGCGTGAAGTGCACGGCTTCGATGTGCGCGAAGCAAGCCTTGAGAAGGCCCGTTTCATCGCGTCGGCATTGCAATTGCGGAACCTGTCGTTCGCCCATGGCAACTGCGAAGATCTTACGAGCTACCAGGAACCTTACGAGCTGTGCTTGTTTCTGGGCGTTCTGTATCATTTGGAAAATCCGATGCTGTGCCTACGCAATCTGGCGCGCATAACCGGTGAGATATGCATCGTGGAAACGCAGGTCGCCGATGAGGTGGAAGGCTCGGTTGAATGGGGATCCCGGCTGTGGACACGCCCCTACCAAGGGGTGCTGGCGCTGATCGACGAATCCGCTGAATATTACAACGAGCGCCCCGAGACCGGCGCAACGCCGATCGCGACGTGCCCCTCCCCCCAGGCCCTTCACTTCATGCTGAAACACGCGGGGTTCCGCAAGACGGAGATCATGGAGCCTCCCGCAGGCGCCTACGAGCAACTCGCCCGTCGCAAGCGCGTTGTGTGCGTGGCATACAAGTAGCGGCGCAAAGGGATTTCGCTAAGGAAGTCGCGGTGACTTGGCTGAATGATCGGCAAGTCGAGTTCCATCAAGAGAGATCTCTGTACCCAGGGTCCGCTGACTCGGCAAGGAGCACTTGCCCCCGTCCGAGACGATTTCGCGCGGCATCAAGCGGCGGCGAGTTTGAGCGTGCCCTCGGTCCTGGCGCCCTCGGAGTCGAATTGGCTGATCAATCCCCGGCACCCCGGCTTCGCCAAGATCCGCGTGCGACGGCCGCAGGCATTCCGGTACGATGCGCGGATGATGCCGGTAGCCGCTTACTCGAAAATCTGGTTGGGATCGAGCTGGAAATCCAATTCGGGAACGCGCAGCGACGAAACCTCGGCAAGACCGTCGTCGCATGTATATAACCGCCGCCCGTGCGGATCCACGAGCCAGACGTGCCGCACACCCCAAGCCCTGTATTCATCGAGCTTCGCGCGGACTTCGGTCATTCGGTCATCGAGTGAGAGCACTTCGATCGCGACCAGTGGAGGGGTTTCGGGCACGCGTGCCGGCCGGTCAGGAAAGAAAACCGCCACGTCAGGAATGAAGAAGAGGTTTGGACGAAGCCTCATCCGTGTTTCCACGCAAGGAAACAGCGGTAGCTTGGTTCTGAGGGTCCAGAACAAGGCGAAGAGTGCACCTTGGACTTGCCCATGAAGATAGTCCGGCAAAGCTCGCTCCACAATTTCGCCGTCGCGATATTCCCGGTCAAGATCCGGAAAACTCGTGTGCAAGTATTGCTCGACGGAGATGGCCGTCTTGGCGTCCATGGTTTGAGGATAGCGCTACGCCGGTTCCCGCGCCAACCAGATTACGACTTACACCGAAGCGCGCCTCAGGCGGCCGTTTCCGCGCCATGCGTCTCTGGTACATTAGAAATCGAAGGCAATCCGGTATATGGTCGAAGCAATTCCCTTGAAAAGAGACGCGGAGGGTGTGTACCGGGTCGGGGATAGCCGCGTCACTCTCGATCTGGTCGTCCGCGCGTTCAACCGTGGCGCAACGGCCGAGGAGATCGTCCAGGATTTCCCGAGCCTTCAGCTTTCCGACGTCTATCAAGTGATCGGGTACTACCTGAAGCACGGCGCGGAGTTAGCTCCGTACTTCGAGCAACGCGATCGCGAGGAATGTGAGTTACTCGCGCGGCATGAAGAGGCGTGGTCTCCAAAGGGACTTAGGGAGCGGCTGCTGGCCAGACGAACGAGCCGGTGAAGTGGCTGGCTGACGAGAATTTCCGCAACGCGATCATCCGAGGGATTCTGCGGCGTGTCCCGGAATTTGATATCGTGCGTGCGCAGGATATCCCGCAAATATCGGGCCATGACGATCTGGTGCTGCTCGGATACGCAGCTGCGGAGGGCCGAATCGTTGTCACCCACGATGTCTCGACCATGATTCCCGCGATGCGCGAGCGGCTTCGAAGCACAACTCGGTGCGCTCCCATTATCCTGGCGCCGGATTCGCTGCCAGTCAGCGTGGTAGTGGAAAACCTACTGCTGCTCGACGAATGCGGCACGGACGCGGACTGGAGTGCGGGTGTACTGTACCTGCCGCTCCGTTGAGCCCGTATTCTTCGATTGATGAGTGCGCCAGAGTCCGTGAAGTATCATGAATCGTCGTGGGCAAGCAGCATATTCTCGATGAAATCCATCGGACGGCGAAGGCGAACGGCGGGGCGCCTCTCGGCGTACAGCGGTTTCGAACAGAGACCGGGATTAGGGAATCCGATTGGCGCGGCAAATATTGGGCGCGATGGGGCGACGCGCTCATCGAAGCTGGGTATACCACAAATCGTAAGAATGAGGCATACCCGCGCGAGTTTCTTTTGAGCAAGCTAATCCATCTTGCTCGGGAATTGGGCCACTTCCCTGTATCGGCGGAAATGGGCATGAAAGCCCGACAGGATCCGACTTTCCCCCACCATCAGACGTTTGCCCGTCTCGGCGCCAAGGCCGACCAAATGCGTGCGGTCACCGAGTACTGTCAAACACACGAAGGCTTCCAAGACGTCCTGGTTTTCTTCTCGCCGCCACCCGGAAACCCCGAGGAGGTATCGGATGAGCCAGGCAAGGCAGGAGAAATCGGACTTGTATACCTTCTGAAATCCGGTCGCAGCTACAACATCGGTAGAAGCAACTCTGTCGGCCGGGGCGAGTACGAACTTGCAATCCAGCTTCCCGAAGAGCCACCAAGGTCCACGAGATTCGCACCGGCGATCCGGTGGGCATTGAGGAGTACTGGCACAAGCGCTTCGCATCGAAACGCAAGAATGGCGAATGGTTCGAACTCAACGCCCAAGAAGTCAAGGCATTCCGCCGCCGGCCGCCGGAAATTCATGTATGAACCACCCTCTACCTCGTGCTAAAATAAGACTTTAGCGGCCCATCCCCCGAGCCGCTTCTCGCGCGTCTGTTATAGCAAGGAGCACCCGTTTGGCAGATCCCCAGGACCCGATCGTACCGCCCCCGGGCGGCCCTCCCGGAGGGCAGATTCCGCTTGGCGGCGGTGATGGCGCGAACAAGAACCTGATCCCCATCAACATCGAAGATGAGATGCGGCGGTCCTACCTCGATTACGCCATGAGCGTGATCGTGGGCCGCGCGCTGCCCGATGTCCGCGACGGCCTGAAGCCCGTGCACCGGCGCACGTTGTACATGATGCATGAGATGGGGCTGCACTATAACCGCCCCACCAAAAAAGCGGCGCGCATCGTCGGCGAAGTGATGGGCAAGCTCCACCCGCACGGCGATTCGGCGATTTACGACGCGTTGGTCCGCATGGCCCAGCCGTTCTCGCTGCGCTATCCGCTGGTCGACGGGCAGGGAAATTTCGGGTCCGTGGACGGCGATCCGCCGGCGGCCATGCGTTACACCGAAGCGCGCCTGTCGCGCATCGCGGCATCTCTGCTCGAAGACATCGACAAGGAAACCGTCGATTTTCGCGCCAACTACGACGACACCGAAGTGGAGCCGGAAGTTCTGCCCGCGCGCGTTCCCAATCTGCTGATCAACGGCAGCGAAGGCATCGCCGTGGGCATGGCCTCGAAGATTCCGCCGCACAATATTTCCGAGATTATCGAAGCCTGTATTCTCCTGATTCACGATCCCGCGACACCGCTGGCGAAGATCATGGAAGTGGTCCTGGGACCGGATTTTCCCACCGGGGGCATTATTTTGGGCCGCCAGGGCATCGCCGATTATTTCAAGACCGGACGCGGCAGCATCAAAATCCGCGCCAAGGCGGCCACCGAGAAGTTCGGGCGCGATCAGGAAGCCATCATCGTTACCGAGTTGCCCTACCAGGTCAACAAAGCCAAGCTCATCGAGTACACCGCCGCGCTCATCAACGAAAAGAAGCTGGAGGGCATGGGCGAACCGCGCGATGAAAGCGACCGCGACGGCATGCGCATCGTCTTCCCGCTGAAGCGCGGCGAACAGGCCGAGGTGGTGCTCAACAATCTTTACAAGCACACCCAACTCCAGATCAGTTTCGGCGTGATTCTGCTGGCCATCGTGAACGGCCAGCCGCGGGAACTGCCGCTCATCGACGCTCTAAAGCGGTTCATCGAACACCGCGTGGACGTGGTGCGCCGGCGCACCGATTACCTGATGCGCAAGGCCCGGGAGCGCGAGCATATCTTGCTGGGCTTCCAGCGAGCGCTCACCAATCTGGACCAGGTGATCGCGCTAATTCGCGCCGCCAGGAATCCAAGGGAAGCGCGCGAGGCGTTGATGGCGTTCGTGACGCCCGCCGAGGCGAATGAATACGCGAAATTAATCGACGCCGGCGAGCTGGGTCCGCGCTTCACGGAGCGTCAGGCGCAGGCCATCATCGAACTGCAACTCCAACGCCTCACCGGCATGGAGCAACAGAAAATCATCGACGAACTGGCGGAGATTCAGAAACAGATCGCCGGATATCTGGAGATTCTGGGTTCGGACAAAGCATTGCGCCAGGTGATTGTGAAGGAGCTCAAGGAAGCCCAGAAAGACTTCGGCGACGAGCGGCGCACGGAGATTGTGGAAGATACGGGCGAGATTACGCTGGAAGATCTGGTGCAGGTGGAGGATGTCGCGGTCACCGTATCGCGCGGCGGCTACCTGAAGCGCACCCCCGTCGACACTTACCGGCGCCAGACCCGCGGAGGCAAGGGCCGCATCGGCATGGGCACGCGCGCCGAAGACGCAGTGGAGCACCTGATCATCGCGTCCACACATGCCTACCTGTTGATCTTCACCAACAAGGGCCGCGTGTTCTGGCTGAAGATCTACAACATTCCGGATGCGGCCACCACGGGCAAGGGCAAGCACAGCTCCGGCCTCCTGAATTTGCAGCCCGATGAAACCGTGACGGCGTTCCTCCCGGTGAAGGAATTCGTGGCGGGCCAGTTCATCGTGATGGTGACCAAGCAGGGCGTTATCAAGAAGTGCGAACTCACCGAGTTCGAAAATCCCAACTCGCGCGGCATCATCGCGCTGGGTTTGGACGAAGGCGACGAACTGCTGGCCGCGCGGCTGACCAACGGCGATAACTACATCTTCCTCGGTTCGCATGAAGGCATGGCCATCCGCTTCAACGAAAAAAACGTGCGCGCCATGGGCCGCCCGGCGCGCGGCGTCCGCGGCATGGATCTGGAAGAAGGCGACTACCTGGTAGGCTTCGTGGTGGTGGACAGCGAAGGCCTGATTCTTTCGATCTCCGAAAATGGTTCGGGCAAGCGCACGCCGCTCAAGGACTACCGCCTGATCCGCCGCGGCGGCAAAGGCGTCATCAACATGAAGACCACGCCTCGCGTGGGCAAGGTGGTGGGCATTCTCTCGGTGAAGGAAGATTCCGAGCTGATGATCATCACCAAGCAGGGACAGATCATCCGCATTGATTCGAGCGAAATCCGCCAGGCCGGCCGCTCCACGCAAGGCGTGAAGCTGGTGACTCTGGAAGCGGGCGATCAGGTGGCCGCAGCCAGCCTGATTCCGGATACGGAAGCCAGCGGCAACGCCCAGGACGATCTGCCGCTGCAATGATCATTCTTGCCTAGGTGAGTGTGCATATGGCTTGGTTGCCCGGTGGTGATTCACTCGAAAGTGTCAGCCGGATTTTTTTTCTGGCTTCGGTTTGCGGCAGGGCTCTTCACAATTCTCTCGGCGTTCAGTGCCTTGCTGGTTCTTGCCTATAACAATCGCAAAGACGATCTGTCCGCGTTGGAGCAGAAGGCTAAGGAAACGCAAGCGGAGGGGCGGTTATCCGCCGCGGTTGAAGATACCCGCGAGGCGGTCGATAGCGCTCGGCTGGTAAAAACCCAGTTGGCGGACGCAGAACAGAAACTCGCTGAATTTCGACGGCAACATGGACCAAGACAGTTAAGCCAGGAACGGACCAAGGAATGGACCGCAATACTATCCAAATACGCCGGCCAAGATGTAGACTTCACTGCCTGGGGCCAAGCGAAAAAACCCCTCGATTTTGCGAATCAACTTTCGGACGTACTGGTTGCGGCGGGTTGGAATCGGCGCAGTAAAGGAATAAGCCAACCCATCATGCCAATATTTCTACCAGGTAGATCCGGAGTGGAGATCGGCGGCCCTGTAGATACGCCACCGGCCGCAGAGGCCCTCCGCAGCCTCCTATCGCAGGCGGGATTTGAAGTAACCATCCGCAAAGGCAACTCCGATCCTCGATTCGGGTCGACGTATTCCCCCTACAATAGGAAGGGCCCCCCGGCAGCCTGTATACTCAAGACGTGAGCAGCAGTGAAACCGCCATCTTGGATCGCTTAATTCCGCCGGAACCCACGGGACTCCCGCCTGAAGCCGCACGCTACCTCCTAACGCTTGACTTCGCACCGGCGGACCTCGACCGCATGAACGAACTGGCCGGGAAAGCACAAGCCGGCACCCTCACGCCGGAGGAATCGAGCGAACTGGACAGCTACCGCCACGTTGGCCACTTGCTCGCATTGATGCAGTCGAAGGCGCGCCAGTCGTTAAAGGTGGCCGGATCTTCGGGATCTCACTGACAGGAGTGGCGGAATCAATCGAGGACATCGTTTGGCGGCGCGCAGCCGCCTGTTGCGAGTACTGCCAGATTCCGCAGGCTCTCTACAAACTTCCCTTCCAGGTCGACCATATTATCGCGAAGCAACACCGTGGCCCTTCAACGCCCAGGGAATCTCGCTCTGGCTTGTTTCCATTGCAATACGCACAAAGGGCCGAACATCGCAGGCCTCGATCCTGAAGATGGAGCGCTAACGCGCTTGTATCATCCACGCCACGACGATTGGAATGAACACTTCGTGTGGAGCGGGGCGGTGCTGGTGGGGCGGTCTGCGCTGGGGAGGGCGACGGTTCAAGTTCTGGCGATCAATGATCCGAATTACGTAGCGGTCCGTCAATCCTTGATCGCCGAAGGCGTGTTTCCGCAGCCACCTACACGCGGGGCGGGAGTGCGCTAAAAGCCGGAAGTTAACGCACTCCCAGGTTGTGCAGCCTCGGCGTTACTTCTGCGCGGATGCGGCCTGGGCTTGCATGGCTGCCATGCGCGCCTGCATTTCCGCCGTCAGGTGCGGCGTGATGCCCAGCATGCGTTCAATGAGCATGAGTTGGCCGCGGTGATGCATTTCGTGCTCTTTCACGCTGGTCAGCATGTCGAAACGCGAACGGCTGGGTGGTTGCATGCCTTGCGGCATCGTGACGATTTCCGCGAGGAAATCCTCCGATAGAGCACCCATTTTGTTGGCGAAATCCTCACCCTGGCTGGTGAGCAGCGCAATGATTTCGGCCTTCGTGCGCGGTTTGGCGCCTTCGGCCATCACACCGCCCATGAACGTCATGAAATCGAAGCCATCCAGACTGGAGCGCTTCTCCACAAACTGAATTTGTTCATTGAATTTGCTTCCAAATGCAATGTGCGCGAGCAGTTCACCGACTGTGCGCGTGCCCTCGGCGGGGCGGAAGCTGTACTTATCTTCGGGGATATCGTTTGCGATCTTCAGCGTGTTCGATCGGACCGTCCTAAAGGACGCGGCAAGTTCTTTGGCACCGTAGTAGGTCATAGGCTCCATTGTACCGCGGAGGAAATGCACCCGGCTGGATTCTTGTCCTTGTGGCGGTGACTGCGGCCCATCCTGCTAAAATCGAAGTCTCCCATGGAAATCGATAAAGTGTATGAGCCCCAGCGGTTCGAGCCGCGTTGGGCCAAGTGGTGGGTGGATTCCCGTATCTTTCACGCCGAGGCGCGGCCCGGCGGGGCGTACTTCTCGCTCGCCATCCCGCCGCCCAACGTCACTGGCTCGCTCCACATGGGGCACATGTTCGAGTACTCCATCATCGACGCGCAGATCCGCTGGCGGCGCATGCTGGGAGCGAACACCTTGTGGCTGCCCGGCACGGATCACGCGGGAATCGCCACCGAATTGATGGTAGACCGCCAGTTGGCCCAGGAAGGTATCTCCAAGCGAGACCTGGGCCGCGAGAAATTCGTCGAGCGCGTCTGGAAGTGGAAGGCGGAGCACGGCGGCCGCATCGTGGAGCAAATGAAGCGCGCCGGCATGAGCTGTGACTGGCAGCGCGAACGCTTTACGTTCGACCCCGGCCTGTCGCGAGCCGTGCGCGAAGCCTTCGTCCGGCTTCACGAAAAGGGTCTGATCTATCAGGGCGATTACATTGTCAACTGGTGCCCCCGCTGCCGTACCGTGCTGTCCGATCTGGAAGTAGAGCACGAAGAGCGGGACGGAAGCCTGTGGCACATCCGCTATCCGGTGACGGGGGAAGACACCGTGATTGTGGTTGCCACCACGCGGCCGGAGACCATGCTCGGCGACACCGGCGTCGCCATCAATCCCAAAGACAAGCGCGCCGCGGGTCTACATCTGAAGAAGGTGCTGCTGCCGTTGATGAACCGCGAGATTCCCATCGTGCTCGACACCATGGCCGATCCCGAATTCGGTTCTGGAGCGGTGAAAATTACGCCCGCGCACGATCCCAACGATTTCGAAGCGGGAAAGCGGCACGATCTGCCCAGTATTCAGGTCATCGGCGAAGACGCCAAGATGACCGCCGGAGCCGGTGCCTACGCGGGCATGGATCGCTACGAAGCCCGCAAGCGCGTCGTGGCGGATCTGGAGGCGCTCGGGCTCATCGAAAAAATCGAGCCCCATAAACTCAGCGTGGGCATGTGCCATCGCTGCAAGACCGTGGTGGAGCCGCTGGTTTCGAAGCAATGGTGGATGAAGATGAAGCCGCTGGCCGAGCCAGCCATCAAAGCCGTGGAGGACGGACGCATCGAATTCGTTCCCGCGAACTGGTCGAAGACGTATTTCGAATGGATGTACAACATCCGCGACTGGTGCCTCTCACGGCAGCTTTGGTGGGGGCACCGCATTCCCGCCTGGCACTGCGCGGATTGCAAAGGTGTCACCGTCGCCCGGCAAGATCCCACGGAGTGCGCGAAATGCGGATCGAAGAATCTGGAGCAGGATCCCGACGTGCTCGATACGTGGTTCAGCTCCGGGTTGTGGCCGTTTTCGACGCTCGGATGGCCGGACGATACGCTGGAGCTGCGCGCGTTCTATCCCACGTCGCTGCTGGTGACGGGTTTCGACATCATCTTCTTTTGGGCCGCGCGCATGATCATGTTCGGCATGGAGATTATGGGCGACGTGCCATTCCG
>CAMAUG010000047.1 GCA_945861255.1 Candidatus Sulfopaludibacter sp. SbA3 | reverse complement strand
GCCGCCAAGACCGCCGTCGTCACGTTTGTCGAAAGCATCGCCGAGGAGTTGCGCGACCACAACGTGCAGATCAACTGTATGGCCCCCGGCGCAAGTTACACGCACATGACCGACCAGGTATTGGCCGCGGGCGAGCGCGCGGGCTGGCGTGAAGTGGAGGAGGCCCAGCAGGTCCGGCTGACCGGCGGCGTCCCAGCCGAAAAACAAATCGAGTTGGCTTTGTTCCTGTCCTCCGAACAATCCAACCACATCAACGGCCGGCTGATTCACGTGCAGGACGATTGGAAGCGCCTGCGCGATGGAACAGTAAAGCCGGACCTCTACACGCTGCGGCGTGTTCAGAAAGGATAGACATCATGCGAATCAAGATGGCCTTATTAGGAGCCTTCACGGCGCTGGCCGCCGCGCAAACCCCGGTGCTGCCGGCGCGCGAAGCGGGCATGAAAGCCGATCTTGCCGGCCAGATCGACGGCATGCGGAAGCAGGCGCAGGTGATGAACGACACCGTGTTCGGCTTCGCGGAGTTAGGCTTCCAGGAATTTGAGACCTCCAAGTATCTCTCGGGGCTTCTTGAGAAAGAAGGCTTCAAGATCGATCGCGGCGTCGCCGGCATCCCGACCGCCTTCGTCGCCACCTGGGGCTCCGGCAAGCCTGTGATCGCGCTCGGCTCCGACATCGACGATATCCCGCAGGCCTCCCAAAAGCCCGGCGTGGCGTATCGCGCGCCGCTCATTGAAGGCGCGCCCGGCCATGGCGAGGGCCACAACTCCGGCATGCCGCTGAATATCTTGGCCGCGCTCGCCGTCAAGAAAGTGATGGAACGCGAACATCTGCAAGGCACCATCAAGCTGTGGCCGGGCGTGGCCGAGGAGCAGTTAGGAACCAAGGCTTATTACGTGCGCGCCGGCATGTTCAAGGATGTCGACGTCGTGCTGTTCGCTCACGTCAGCAGCGATTTCGGCGTCGGCGCCGGGCCCGCGCAAAATTCCACAGGCCTGGTGTCCGTCGAGTATACGTTTCAAGGGGAGACCGCGCATTCCGCGGGCGCTCCGTGGCGCGGCCGCAGTGCGCTCGACGCCGTGGAGCTGATGAACGTCGGCTGGAACTACCGGCGCGAGCACATTCGCGTCGGCAGCCGCGTTCACTACGTGGTCACCAACGGCGGCGACCAACCTAACGTGGTTCCGCGCAACGCCTCCGTCTGGTATTACTACCGCGAGGCCGATTACGAGCACATCATGGATCTCTGGAAAATCGGCGACGACATGGCCAACGCGGCCGCGCTGATGACGGGCACCACCGTGACTTCGCGCCTGCTGGGCGCGGCGTATCCACAGCATTTCAACGTTCCCGTGGCCCAGGCGATGCACGCCAACATCAAGGCGGTGGGAATGCCGCAGTGGTCCGCCGAAGATCAGACGTTCGCCAAGGCGTTTCAGCGCGAAATGAAAGTGCCTGAGCGCGGACTGGCTTCGCAAATCCGCGACCTCCGGCTGCCCACTCCACCCAGCGAGGGCGATTTTGAAAACACCGCGGGTCCAACAGGCGGTGGGTCCGACGACATCGGCGACGTTTCCTGGGTGGTGCCGACCATAACGCTACGCTATCCGTCGAACATTCCCGGTGGTCCCGGCCACAACTGGGCCAACGCCATCTCCATGGCCACCCCGGTTTCGCACAAAGGCGTGGTGGCGGGCGCGAAGGCGCAGGCCATGACCATGCTTGATCTTCTGCTGCACCCCGAACTGGTCCAAAAATCATGGGAATACTTCCGCGACGTGCAAACCAAGAATACGCAGTACAAGACCTTCCTGCGTCCCGGAGATCAGCCGGCCATCTGGCTCAATCAGAAGATCATGGAGCAATATCGCGATAAGATGAAGCCGCTGTACTACGACGCATCGAAGTACGATACGTACCTGGAGCAGTTGGGGATCAAGTACCCGACGGTGCGGTAACTTTGTCGTCCATGCTGGCTGCGGCACGGTTTCTTTGCAGCCACCTCCTCGCTGAGCGCCAACGGCGAGAAGGTGCGCTATCTTTGGAAGCAGGTGAAAGTTCGCGATTTGATTCGGCCCTTGGAGTCGAATGGATGGCGATTAAAGACGATTCGCGGTAGCCATCGTCAATTCAAACATCCCGGTAAAGGGATGGTCGTCACAGTTCCTGGCCATCCGGGCAAAGACATCCCCATCGGGACGTTGAGGGCGATTTTGAAGTCGGCTGAACTTGAGGAGGGCGGCAAATGAAATACATGGTGATTTACGAACGTGGACCAGCCTCATGGGGAGCGTACGTTCCCGATCTCCCCGGGGTCATTTCCGTGGGCGATAGCCGCGCGGAGGTGGAACGCCTCATTGAAGAAGCGATTCAACTCCATCTTGAGGGCATGCGGGAAGAGGGTTTGCCGATTCCGGCGCCGGCGAGTTTCGCGGGCGAAGTGGATGTGCACGCGGTCGCGTAGCGCCTCACGCGCCCGTCCGCAGCTCCAGAATCAGCCGCATCACCAGACCTTCAATCTGATTGGCCACGCTCTTGTACACCGAGTCTTTTTGCCCGATCGGATCTTGCACGATCCACTCCACCATGCGCGCGCCCGGCAGTTGCAGCGGCGCTCCGCTCATGTTCACCACCACGTCGAAGGGCTCCCGCGCCACCATATCCACGTCTTTTGGAAAATGATCGTCCAGGTTCAAGTTCCAGGCGGCGAGGGTCTGTCTGGTGAGCGGTTGGATGATGGTGGCCGGTGCGATGCCCGCACTGCGGACATCCAGAATGTCTCCTCCGTAAGCGCGCGCAAATGCTTCCGCCATCTGGCTGCGGCAGGAGTTCCCGATGCACACGAACAACACGCGCTTCTTGACCGCCGGCGGGGACGTTCGGGGCGGGTCAAGAGCCGGGCCAAGCGCTGTCGGCGATGTGGGTGGGGGGGCGCCGCGCGGCCCCAGCAGGCGGTGCCGCCCGCCACGAACACCGGGCTTGCTCGGGTCTCCGTTCATGCCACCGCTCATGTAACCACAAGGGCTGCCCGGTACCACGCCAGCGTCCTGCCCAATCCCTCTTCAATGGAAAAGCGCGGCGCGTGTCCGAGTTCCGCGCGCGCCGCCCGTGTATCCGCCATGGAGTGCCGCACGTCTCCCTCGCGCGGCGGACCGAACAGCGGCGCGATCCGCACGCCCTCCATCCTTTGCAGAAGATCCCAGATGATATTCAGAGTGTAGCGGCCGCCATTGCCTGCGTTGTACATCTTGCCCGCCACGCCCGGCGCGTGCGCGGCCTTCACGCACAACTCCGCGACGTCATCCACGTAAGTAAAATCGCGCGACTGTTCGCCGTCTCCGTATATGGTGGGCGCCGTGCCCGCCAGCAGGTGCTTCATGAACAAACTGAGCACGCCCGAATAGGCACTCGCCGGATCCTGCCTGGGTCCGTACACGTTGAAAAAGCGCAGCGACACCGTTTCCAGACCGAAGCAGGAATGGAACACCGCGGCATAATACTCACCCATTAATTTCTGCGCGGCGTAGGGCGATTTCGGACTCGGCGGCATCGTCTCCATTTTCGGCAGCACATCGCTATCGCCATATGCGGATGACGATGCCGCATACACCACGCGCCGCACGCCCCCTTCCGCCGCCGCGCGGAACACGTGAAACGTCCCGTCGATGTTGATCTCATGCGAGGGTACGGGATCGTGAATTGAGCGCGGCACCGACGGAATCGCCGCCAGGTGATACACCACGTCGGCCCCGCGAATCACCGGCGCGATGGCGCTCGCATCGCGGATGTCCAGCCGGTGAAGTTTCACGCGGCCGCGCACTTCGTCCAAATTGCTTTCATGGCCGGACAGCAGGTTGTCGATCACGTCGATTTCCGGCGCGCGTCGATCTGCCGCGACATCCCCGGCGGCATCGCTCGCGTTCAGCAGTGCCCGGACCAGCGCCGACCCGATGAATCCGGCGCCGCCGGTGACGACGATTTTTGTCATTCGTATCCAGTGTACGGCCTATCCAGCGCGCTTCGCCACGACCACCAGGGACAACCCGCTCCAGGGCAAGGCTCCATCCACGCGCCGCCAGAACCACACGGTCTTGTCGAACAGCTTCAAGGCCACGCGGCTGATGGTCTTCCGTCCGAACACCTTGCCGAATAGCCACCAGGAAACCGAGCCGATCTTGTTGAGCTGGCGCCGCTCCTCCACGTTGAACCCGGCTTGCTGCAAAACGATGCTGATTTCCTCCACCGAGAAACGGCGGCGATGGCCCATGGCAAGGTCGAGCGATCCATACAGATTCTTGCCGTGCGGGGCCAGAACCACCAGCGTTCCTCCGGGTTTCACGCAGCGCGCCAGGGAGCGGAGCGTGGCCTGGGGATCGGGCACGGATTCCAGGACGTTCACGCACAACGCGCTATCGAATTGCCCGGCCCACGGATCGTAATCGGAGTCCTTCGCCGGATCCAGTTCGCACACGCTCACGCTCGGCGTACGTAAGAAACGGTTGCGCAGCGCGTGCAAGTACAAGGGGTCGGCTTCTCCGGCCACGTAGCGCAGTTTGCGAGCCATCAGGCGTCCGGTGAGATTCCCGAGCCCCGCACCGACTTCGAGTACCGTGTCGCCCAAGTGGGGGCGGATGATGCGCGTCACCCAACTCAAGTACTGCGGCGTCCCCGTCAGACTGTTCAGCAAGCCGCGCCCGTATGTAGGCACGTACAGGTCGTCCACCAGCCAAAAATAAAAGATCACGCCCAGCGCCTTCACGCCGTCTTTCCAGCCGATCTTCTTGCCCTCTTCGTAGGTGCGTCCGTGGTAGCTGATGGGCACTTCGTACACGCGCAGCTTCCGTTTGGCGCACTTCATCGTGATCTCAGGCTCAAAGCCAAAGCGATCCGAGCGGATGGGAATGCTCTTCAGTAGGTCCGTGCGGAAAACCTTGTAACACGTCTCCATGTCGGTGACGTTCAGATTGCTGAACATATTGGAGAGTGTCGTCAGGCTCTTGTTCATCACCGAATGCCAAAAAGGAAGCACGCGCGTCTGATCGCCCACCAGGTAACGCGAGCCGAATACAGCGTCGGCGTTACCATCGAGCAACGGCCGCATCAGCTTCACGTATTCCGACGGATCGTACTCCAGATCGGCATCCTGCACCAAACAAAAATCGCCCGTCGCGTTTTGGATCGCCGTGCGCACCGCCGCGCCTTTGCCCTGATTGACCGCGTGGCGAATCAGGTGGATACGCGGATCGGAGGCGGCCAGGCGGTCCAGAATCGCGGACGTTCCGTCCGTGGAACAATCGTCGACGATTACCAGTTCGCGTCCCATGTTCTCAGGCAGCGGCGCGGCCAGCACCAGCGCCAGGCTGCGCTCCACAACGGTGCGCTCATTGTAGACGGGTATAAGAATGGAAAGCAGCATTCGCCAGTTAAGGGGACAGGCTACTCAATCGCCGAATTCCCCGCGTGTGCTGCAGTTGCTGCCTGCCGGGAATTCGGCGATTGAGTAGCCTGTCCCCTTAATTGTGCATCAGTATAATGAGGTATTCCAACATGAGCACTCCCGCCCCTGTCCTTGAAACCAATGCCGCCACTCTCAAACTGCTGGCTCGAGGCAAGGTGCGCGATATCTACGAAGACCCAGCCCGCCCGGACCGCCTGTTGATCGCCGCCACCGACCGCATCTCGGCGTTCGACTACATCCTGGCTACCGGCATCCCCGACAAAGGCCGCGTTCTTACGCAGATGACTCTGTTCTGGCTCGATTTTCTGCGCGACTTGGTTCCTAACCATTTCTTGAGCTCTGACATGACAGGCCTGCCGCCGGAGTTCGCGGGCCGGTCGATGTGGGTGCGCCGCGCGAAAATGTTTGACGTGGAATGCGTCGCGCGCGGCTATTTATCGGGCTCCGGATGGAGAGAATACCAACAGACCGGAGGCGTGTGCGGCATCGCGCTGCCTCCGGGCCTTCCGGAAAGCGCCGCTCTGCCGGAACCCATCTTCACTCCGGCGACGAAGGCGCAGTCCGGCCACGACGAGAACATTTCCTTCGATCGCGTCGTGTCCCTGATCGGCGCGGAAACCGCGGCGAAACTGCGCGCTCTCACGCTGGCCATCTATAGCAAGGCAGCGGCGTACGCGCGCCCGCGCGGCATCATCATCGCCGACACCAAGTTCGAATTCGGCGTCGTCGACGGCGAGATCATCCTGGCCGATGAAGTTCTCACGCCGGATTCCTCGCGCTTCTGGCCGGTGGATACTTACCAACCCGGCGGAGCGCAGCCGTCCTATGACAAGCAGTATGTGCGCGACTACCTGGAATCCATCCGCTGGAACAAGCAGCCCCCCGCGCCGGCGTTGCCCGGCGACGTCGCGCTCCGCACCAGCGAAAAATACAAGCAGGCTTACGTCGCTCTAACCGGAAAATCTCTGTGAGTCTCTTCGATCTACTGGTTCTGATCATTGTCGGCGTTTCCGTTGTCACGGGCTTCGTCGCCGGGTTCGCGCGCGTCGGCATTGGATTTCTGGGCGCCGTGGCCGGCGTGCTCTTCGGCTTCTGGTTTTACGGCTTCCCCGCGGAGTGGGTGCACCGGTTCATCCAATCCACTGCCGTGTCCAACTTGATCGGCTTCTTTCTGGTCTTCTCGTTCTTCCTCTGCCTGGCCGCGCTGGCGGGCAAATTGCTTTCAAAACTCTTCAAATGGACGGGGCTTTCCTGGCTCGATAAATTGATGGGCGCAGCGTTCGGCCTGGCTCGCGGCCTGCTGATCGGAGCCGCGTTCATCGCCGTCGTGCTCGCCTTCACCCCCAAGCCCGCGCCGAACTGGATGGTGGATTCCAAAGTGCTGCCCTACGCCATGGGTGCCACTGATATGATCGCCGCGCTCGCGCCGGCGGGCATCAAGAATGCCTTTCGCGACACCATGCACGACATCCGCCAAACCTGGAGCGCGCAGCTCCGCAAGACGCGTGAGGAGTTGACGGGCCGCATTCCGAAATCGGACCCGGTTCCCGAGGTGTCCGAACCTCCGGCTTCGCCCGCGAAGGCTCCCGCCAAATCGAAGGCCAGCTTGCCTGCGAGGTCCACCGGGTCAGGGAAGTCCACCAGGACAACCAAACCCACCGAGCCCGCGAAGCCAGGTAGAGAGGACAGGCGATGAGAGGCAGCCTGCTCATCTTCGATCTGGACGGGACGCTGATCGATTCGAAGCGCGACCTCACCGATTCCGTAAATGCCACGCGCGCCTCGAAAGGCCTGCCCGCATTGCCCGACGACATCGTCTCCGCGTATATCGGCGACGGTGCGCCCATGCTGATCCGCCGTGCGTTGCCGCACTGCACGGAGCAGGAACTCGCCGCGGCGCTTCAGTTTTTCTTAAAGTATTACGGGGACCATATGCTCGATGCCACCACGCTCTACCCCGGCGTGCGCGAGGCGCTCGACCGCCTGCATGCCGCCGGCGTGCCGATGGCCATCCTCACCAACAAACCCGTGAAGTTCAGCGTCCGCTTGATCGCTGGCCTCCAGTTGAGCGGGCATTTCTTTCAGATTTACGGTGGCAACAGCTTTGAGCAAAAAAAGCCTGCACCGGTGGGCATTCTCAAGCTGATGGAGGAATCCAGCGCCGTGCGCGAGCGCACCATCATGGTGGGCGATAGCGCCATCGACGTGCTCACTGCCCGCAACGCCCAAGTGCAGGCCTGCGGCGTGAAGTGGGGCTTCCAACCCGAAACGTTCACCAAAGCGCCGCCGGATCTTCTCATCGACGATCTTCGCGTGCTGGCGGACCGGGTGCTGGCGGACACAGGCGTCTAAACTCACGCTCAGCATCCAGCCTGCGGTCGTGGAACGGGCCAAGCGCTACGCAAAACGCGTCGGACATTTCGATCTCACGGATTGCGGAGACATACTTTCCGAGACCGCATCGGCCCCTCCCGCGCCGCAGGGGGGAAAGGCCGTCTCGCGCTCCTTAAGAGGATCCCAGAAGAGAGCCGATCCGGACGAATACAATCGTCCTCTTGCGGCTATGCAACACGCACCATCGCGGCACTCCCGAAAGTATTCAGCGTTTGCGCCCCTGGATGGCTTGATCGTGCGGGCGGCGCTCGAGTTGGGGCTACCGGACTTCGATGATTCCGCCGCGCACTTCGTCTCCCGCGATTTCATCGCCACGCGGGACCCCCAAAGGCTTCCGTGGATCTCCCGTCCGCGTGCTCACGCCGGAGGCCGCGATTCCACTCTTGGAAAACCGCTGAGGGCCATTTGCTGGCGGTCGCGTAGCGTCCGATCCAATTTCTCTTGGCTCGCTGCCGTGGATCGCAGTTGAGTCAGATCCTGCAAGATGTGAAACCAGAACGGCGCGCCCAGCGAAAGTAATAGCGCGCTGACCACCACGCCCAACCGGTTCACGCGCATGGCTCGAATTCGCCACTCGTGAATCGTTCTCGGCACCACAATCGCCTCTGCGGCTTCCAGCTTGGCGAGCGCGATTTGAACTTCACGCCCGCCCTCGGGCAGGGCACTCCGCAACGCCAGCGATTCAGCTAATTGCACGGCCTCGGCGCGCGCCAGATCGCTGCGCGCGAAGCGTTGAAACAGATCGAAGGTGTCCACAGGGAGCGCCACGGCGATGCTGGCCGCGAACGCGATCACCATCCAGCGATTTACGGCCGTGAATCGCGCCGCCGCCCGATCCATGGCGGCGTCGAACACGGCGAACACCTGGCTTGCAATCGCAGCCGCCGGCCCCTTCGACAGCGCAATGCCGCGCAGCGTCGCCGAGGCCAGGTGCGGGCGCTCGATCGCCATCTCCATCGCCGAGCGGCGCGCGCCGGCCAGCGCTTCTCCCCAGTCGCAACCGGGCGCAAGGGCGGCAAGGTTGGCCCGCACTTCGCCGTGCGCCCGTGCCAGCAACGCTTCCACCAACTCCTCGCGCGTAATCGCTTCACGGGCGGCACCGTTTGTTCCGGCGATCTCATCGGCCAACCGCCGGCCGCCATCGCCGCTGAACCGCCACTCCAGCGTTGCGAAGAGATCGATAATTCCATCCCGCAAGCAGCGCGTCCGCAGCTTCAACACTTGCACGGAAAATTGCGTCAGAACGGTGACCACCAGACTCAGCACCAGCATCACCGTAGTGACGCCAACCAGGATATCGAGTGATTTCAACATGCAACCCCATGCCGATCAAACCACGCCAGAACGGCTGGTCTCGCCGCTTCGGAGGTCTATCTACTTGCAAATCCGGAACAAAACCGTGGAATGTACCGCGGTGATCGCGGAGGTGGGCGTAGCACAAGCGCCCCGAATTCGCCGAGCACCATTGAGATTTGGGCCTTGAACTGCGCCCCCGGGAGCGTCACTTCGTGACTCCGTAGCCAATCAATCCACCGCCCCATCGTTTAACGCGGTTTTGAGTTCGCGGGAGCCGTGCAAGACACGCAAGACGTCGATCCCTTCGCTGACGGGCCGGTAAAAAATGAGGTACGCCGCAAAGCGGGCGCTGACTCGGAACACTCGCGCCATCGCCAGCTTGGGATGCGGCACCTTGCAAAGCCGCCCCATTTCCGGGTTCGCGGCAATCAGGGCCAGCGTACGGTGCAGTTCCTCCAGAAACCTCAGAGCGGTGTTGAAATTGGCTTGTTCGAAAAGATAATCGGCGATCTCGTCAACGTCACGATCCGCTCTGGGCCGGATCACATACCCGAAACTCACCGCTTGAGAATCTTGCGGGACTGCCGCGCGGCCAGTTCCCGGCGTTTCTTCGCCCAATACGCGGGCGTGATCTCCAGGGCCTCTCCGGAATTGAGACTTTCCAGTAAGGCTTCCTCCAGTTTTTCCAAAGCGCGGCGTTTTTGATCCTGCCGGAGAAGCTCGCGCACGAATTCACTCGGAGTGCTGTAGCCGCTGCCCTTGACTTGCGCTTCCACGTAGTCCTTGAGAGGCTGAGGAAGCGAAATGTTGAGCGACGCCATGCTCATGCTCACACGATATCCTAAACCTTCACAAACTGTCAAGTAATGAAGGTCACTTGGTCCACTCCCCCACCCACTCGAGCACGGTCTTGTACCACAACTCGCTGTTGCGGGGCTTCAGCACCCAGTGGCCTTCATCGGGGAACATCAGTAGTTTCGACGGCACCTTCTGCATTTGCAGCGCCGTGAACAATTGCATGCCTTGACCAGCGGGCACGCGGTAGTCCAGGTCGCCGTGGATGACCAGCGTCGGCGTCTTGAAATCCTTGATGAATTCGCTGGGCGACCACTTCCTGTACATCTCCGGATTCTCGTGCGGCATGCCCTTGAATTCCCACAGGGGGAACCACAACTCTTCGGTTTCGCGCGCCTCCGAGACCAGATCGAACACGCCCGCGTGCGAAACCAGCGCCTTGAATCGGGTGGTGTGGCCCAGCAGCCAGTTCACCATGTACCCTCCGTAGGACCCACCCGCGGCCGCCATGCGGTTCGGGTCGGCGTACGGCAGCGCGGCCACGGCGTCGGCTACGGCCATGACGTCGTCATACGCGCGGCCTCCCCAATCCCCACTGACTTCGTCGATGAACTTCTGCCCATAGCCTGTAGAGCCCCTCTGATTCGGCATCACCACCAGGTAGCCCGCGCCGGCGAATACCTGCGCGTTCCAGCGGTACGTCCAGGCTTCCCCCCACGCGCCCTGCGGTCCGCCGTGAATCAGAAACAATACCGGATACTTGCGCGTAGCCGTAAAATCCGGCGGCTTCACTATGAATGAATGCACACGCGTCTTGTCCGCGCTATCGGCCCACAGTTCTTCTAACGGCGTGAGCGCCGCATTGTTCAACACGCCGTCGTTCAAGTGCGTGAGCGGCACGCCGGTGCCGCCTCCTGAGGTCGCGCGGTAAATCTCCACAGGCCTTGATCCGCTATGTTCGGTATAGATCATCGTGCGCCCGCCGGCGGTGAACTGCACGTCGCCCAGGCTGGCCGCGCCGTTGATAATGCTGCGTGCGCCGCCGCCCGCCGCCGGAATCATCTGGAGCGCCACGCGGCCCCGGTCTTCCACTGTGAAAAACAGCCGCGTGGAATCGGGCGACCACGTGTAACTCTCCACCCAGCGGTCCAGCGTTTCCGTGAGGCTGGTGGTCTTGCCCGTGGCCCGCTCCAGTACCATCAAGCGAAAGCGGTCGGCTTCGAAGCCTGCGCGCGCCTGCGAGCGGAACGCAAGATACTTGCCGTCGGGCGAATACAAAGGCCCGTCGTCGGCTCCCGGGCTAAGCGTGATCTTCTTTGGCTCACCGCCGGTGAGAGGAACCGTGTAGATGTCCGAGTTGGTGCTGGTGGCGGGCTGCGCGTCCACGTTACGCACAAACGACAACTCAGTCGAATCGGGCGAAATCGCATAGGCTTCCGGCCCGCCGAGTGAGAACGGAGGCGCATCGCCCGGGCCCGGCGTCAGATCCTTCACTCCGGCGCCGTCCGCGTCAATCACCAGCAAGTGATTGCGGCGTACGCTTTGATATTCGTTCCAGTGGCGGTAGAGCAGCGACGTGTAGATGTGCGCCTTGACGGGGTTCTTCTCGGCAGCATCCAGATTCTTCTTGTTGCAGGCGTCGTCGCTCCCGCACTGCGGATATACGCTGGACTGAAATATCAGCTTCTTTCCATCGGGCGAGACGACCACTCCACTTGCTTCGGTGGAAAGTCTCGTGATCTGGCGCGGGTTGGCGCCCTCGGCGCTCAGCGACCAGATTTGCGACGATCCGCCGCGATTGGAAACGAAGTAAATCTGTTTGGAATCCGGCGACCAGCGGGGCCGCTCATTGCTGGTGCCTTCGCGCGTCAGTAGGCGCGGAGTGCCGCCTTCCACGGGGACAACGTAGATCTGCTTGGGCCGTGTGTTCTTGTCAAGATCGATGCTTTGCACGGTGAACGCCACCAACTTGCCGTCGGGCGAGAGAACCGGTTCACTGATGCGCTGGAGTTTCAGCAGCGCTTCCGCATCGAACGCGCGCTTCGAAGCGGTCGCCTGACCAAACAATTGAGGGACGCACGCCAGAGCCGCCAATGCTAAGGGAAGAAGTGGATGCATCAGCGACCATTCTATCCGGTTGGCGGCGGGCCTGGCTGACGGCGAAGGCGTACGCCGACGCGGGGCGATGGGCGCCGCAGCAAGGCGCGCGGGCCACTGGAGGGCAACCCGGCGAGAGCGGGGCGGGGGCGCGGCGCACACCGCAGCCGCGTCACTCAATCTGCTGCCTCGCCTGCGCGAAATATTCCTCCAACCAGCGCAATGCCTCGTATTCAGTGGAGAAGGCACCATCGGCCTGCGCTTCATATGCGGCATGCGTCACCTCGCCGATGTGTTTACCGGATTGGCCGTCAAAGTACGGCAGCACGTGGCGGCCCAGAATCAACGGGGGCTGCGGGCGATGCTCCACGGTCTCGGCGCGTGCGGCTTTCAATAAGTTCGCGGCGTCCGGTGGAACGCCGGGCGGTTTAGGCGGCCGGCCCGAGGCGTCGGCTTCAATGACGCGCACCAGTTGTTCGATGCTCGCCGGAGCAATGCGCAGTGCCAGGCGCCGGACCGCGCGGGCGGATATTTCTTTCCCGATACTGTGATGCGCAAGATGGTTCTCCACCAGCGGGACCACTTGATCCACGATGGCGCTCTTGATTCCGATGCGTTCCAAAAAGGCGCGGGCCATGGGGCCACCCGCGGGTTCGTGGCCCCAGGAGGTCCATCGCAGCCGCCCCTCACGCTCGCGCAGTTCCGTAGTGGCGGGCTTGGCGAAATCGTGCGCCAGCGAAGAGAACAGAAGAACCGCGCGGCCGTCGGCGTCCAGTCCGTCGCGCGCGGCGATCGCGGCCGCGGCATCCAGAACGTACATCGTATGTACGCCAACGTCGCCCTCGGGATGCCAGTCGGGATCTTGCGCGACGCCGAACATGTTTTCGATTTCCGGGAAATGGATCATCCAACCGGTGGCGCGCAGGTATTCGGCGATGCGGCCGGGGCGCGGGCTCTTGATGGCCCACTTCATGAACTCCTCGGCGATCCGCTCCGTGGCGAGCGTCGAATATTCATGAACGATCCGGCGCGCCATGTCGGCCGTCGCGGGGTCCAGCGTCAGATCGAAGCGGCAAGCGAACTGCATCCCGCGCAGTACGCGTAGAGCGTCTTCGGAGAACGCATCGCTGGTGGCGCGCAGCACGCGATTGCGGAGATCGGCCCGGCCATCGAAGAAGTCGAGCACCTCGCCGGTGAGCGGATCGAAAGCCATCGCGTTGATGGTGAAGTCGCGGCGCGACGCCGCTTCCTGCGGCGTAATGGACTCGTCGAACCTCGCCAGGAAATCACGGTGATGGCGTCCGGTCTTGCTATCGCGCCGGGGCACGCTGAAATCCCACGTGGCTTCTTCGGAACGCGTGCCGCCGGGAGCCGTGAACTTCACCACGCCGAAACTCTGGCCCACCAGATCCACGCGGCCTCGTCCGTCCAGGAACGCCGCAAGCTTTCCGTAGGGAATGCCGTGGACTTCAATGTCGAAGTCCTTCGCGTCCAACCCCAGCAGCGCATCGCGCACGGCCCCGCCCACCACCACGGCGCGGTATCCGGCCTGCCGCAAATCGCGGATGATGTCCAGGAGCGCGGATGGAAGCGCGAGGGTCACGTCCCCATTGTCTCGCTCCGGAGCAGCGCCCCGC
Organism: Candidatus Sulfopaludibacter sp. SbA3; assembly: GCA_945861255.1. Classification (GTDB taxonomy): domain Bacteria; phylum Acidobacteriota; class Terriglobia; order Bryobacterales; family Bryobacteraceae; genus Palsa-187. Next base: position 2,836 of record CAMAUG010000047.1, on the reverse strand, counting down.
TCATTATAGACATCATGATATAGTTCAATATAGGTAGAAATGGCGCTCAGCATCAAGAATACCGAAACCGAGACACTTGCCCGTCAGGTGTCCAAACTCACGGGCGAATCCATCACGGACGCGATTCGTGTAGCGCTGGAGGAGCGGCGCGACCGGTTGCGGCGCGCGCGCCAGGGCCATACGCTGGCCGACGAATTGAATGAGATCGCGCTGCGTTGCGCCCGCCGCCCCGTTGTTTCCAAGTTGACGGCCGACGAGATTCTGGGCTATGACGAATCCGGAATTCCATCGCGATGATCCCATACGCATGGTAATCGACACGTCGGCGCTGCTGGCCATTCTGCTGGACGAACCGGAGCGTGTCCGTTTCACGGGACTCATCGAAGCCGACCCGAGGCGTCTGGTTTCAGCGGCCTCCTTACTGGAGGCTTCCATGGTGCTGGAAGGCCGCCTGGGTAGCGGCGCGGGCGGCGATCTGGATCTTTTTCTGCATCGCGCGAGCGTCGAGACGGTGCCGTTCGAAGGCCAGCAGCTTGTCCTTGCCCGCACGGCATTCCGGCGCTACGGAAAGGGACGCCACGCCGCCGGGCTCAATTTCGGCGATTGCATCGCGTACGCGCTTTCGCGCTGGACGGGCGAGCCATTGCTGTTTAAGGGCGCCGATTTCGCCGCCACGGACGCCCGGGCTGCTACATCGGAATCGGAATAAGATTGATCGCATGGTACCCGCCACGCGAGAGTTCCAATGTGGATCGAAGGTACCACCCCCAATTAGGGTATCCGTTCGATTGGCTCGGCTCCGTAGTCGGGATAGGATCATAACATCGGACGATATTGGAGGTAGAATCATGTCGACTGCCAGCCATTTGTCTTCGACGACGGTCTTGAGAGATGCGGCGGATGAGCGGCGCGAGCGGCGGTATCCGGCGCCCGCCGGCGTCAAGTTAAGCCTGCAAACGCCGCCGGACGCGGTAGTTGAAGAAGCCGAGCTGTGCGATATTTCACTGAGCGGTCTGGGCATCGCGACCGCCCGTCACATCGAGCCGGGCATCGCCGTCGTGCTGCGCATGGGCACCCAGCGAATTGAGGCTGAGGTTAAACACTGCAGCGCCGGGGCGTCCGGATATCGCGCTGGTGTTATAGTCCACCGCACCATCGGCGAGCGCGCGTCGGGCGGGGGCCGCGATTGGGATACACTGCTGGTTCGCAGCCGCCGCTCCGCGGCAAGCGCCTAGGACGCCGCCGAACGTCGCCGACCACTTCGCCACGACGCGCATGCTCCAGCTCCGCAATCGCACTGCGCACTGAACCACATCAAGATCTTGAGCTACGCGCAACCTCCTTGGATAGTGGTTCCGTCCGCCCGAAAATTTGCTGTATCGTGGGATTGTAGATGAAAGGGACATCGGGCCGGCGTTTGCGTGCTCCACGACCGGCGCTGCGGTCTTGGTTTTAAGAAGGAGGACCCATGCTCGCACTCGCGTTCGCAATTTTTCAACTGGCCTCACCCTCTCCGGAGGCTCCCTATCGCGAGCCGCAGCTCGCCAGTTCCCCGCAGACGGTGGTTTTGACGTTTGGCGCGGGCAAGGGAATTTTCGTCGCGACATCGTCCGACCGCGGCCGGAATTTCTCCAAGCCGGTGCTTGTAGCCGAGCTGCAGGTATTGCCCTTGAGCCGGCATCGCGGCCCCCGGGTTGCCATCTCTCAAGGAACGCTGGTGGTCACCGCCGTCGCCGGGCAAACGGAAGCAACCGGTGCGCACGCCCACGGGCTGCCCTCAGACGGCGATCTGTTGGCATGGCGCTCCAGTGACGGCGGCAAAACCTGGTCGAAGGCCGTGCGCGTCAATGATGTGCCGGCCGCGCCGCGTGAGGGCCTGCACACGCTGACCGCCGATGGCCAGGGAAACCTGTTCGCCGCGTGGCTCGACCTTCGCGGCGGCGGCGGCCCCCACAAGAAGGGTACGCGTCTCTACGGAGCCTACTCCAAGGATTCCGGGGCAACTTGGTCGCCCAACGTGCTGCTTTACGAATCGCCGGAAGGTAGCATCTGCGAATGCTGCCATCCCTCGGCCCTGTTTTCACGGGATGCGCAATCGGGCAGCACCAGCCTGGAGGTGATGTGGCGGAATTGGCTGGGCGGCTCCCGCGATTTCTACCTGATCCGCTCAAACACCGGCGGCCCGTTCAGCAAACCGGAAAAGCTGGGCCAAGGCACCTGGAAGATCAACGCATGTCCCATGGACGGCGGAGGCATCGCACGTGATGGGAACCGCACGGTCACCGCGTGGAGGCGTGATGGCGAAGTCTTCCTGGCCGAACCGGGACGCGCCGAAATCAAGATGGGGGAAGGCAAGGACGTGGCGGTAGCCGCCGGTCGCGGCGAAGTGCATGCCGTATGGATCAAAGGCACGCAACTCCTGTCCTATAGGGACGGTAAGATCGAGGTCCTGGCCGACGATGCCGCGTTCCCGAACATCGCGGCTCTGCCGGAGGGCGGTACGCTCACCGCGTGGGAATCCAAGGGCAGCATAATGGTGCGGCGTTCGAAGGATTAGCCGCCCCGCCTTCTGGAATGCGCGTTTCACAAGGGACCGCGTCACGTATTCGGATTGCGACCGATCGCAACTGAATGCGCAGCGATCGTCTGGGTCTGGATCGCTGCAGGCTGAAGGCAGCTACGCCCGCTTGCGTTTCTCGTGCGCTTCGGCCTCGGGCGACTCCAGCACATACACCGGCGCGGGCGCGGTGTGCGTGCCCTTCCACCAGTGCATGAGCCGTAAGGGGACCTCACTCCAGACAATGCGGCGGAACAACACGCTGCCGCCCACCATAAC
>CAMAUG010000046.1 GCA_945861255.1 Candidatus Sulfopaludibacter sp. SbA3 | reverse complement strand
CGTGCAGGCGCAGATCGCGCGCAACATGCTGGATTCAGGCGATTGGGTCACCGCACGGCTCAACGGCGTGGCGGATCTGGAAAAGCCGCCGTTCATTTATTGGATGATCGCCATTTGCGAGGCCCTGTTCGGCGCGCACGATTGGGCCGTTCGAATTCCCGTGGTGCTATCGGCCATCCTGCTGGCCTGGCTTGTGTTCCGCATGGCCGCGTGGGCGTTTTCCCCGCGAACCGGGCTTTACGCCGGCCTGGCGATGGCCACCTCCATCGGCATGTGGCTGTTCACGCGCATCCAAATCGCCGACGTCACCGTGACCTCGGCCATCGCGCTGGCGTTGTGGTCGTTCCTGCGCGCGCTCGATCCCGAGGAACCACGGCCGCGGTTATGGAGCACCGTCATGGCCGCCGCCATCGGCACGGGCATTCTGCTCAAAGGACTCATCGCCGCCGTGTTTCCCGCCGTGGCCGCGCTGCTCTATCTGGCGCTCACCGGACAACTCGCGCGCCGCGAGATCTGGCGACGGCTGCACGTTTCCGCGGGCATCGCCATCGCGCTGGCCATTGCCGCGCCGTGGCACGTGATCGCGACGCTGCGCAACCCTCCGTATTTCGACTTCGCGATGGCGGGCGGCCCGGGACAGTATCGCGGTTTCTTCTGGTTCTACTTCATGAATGAGCATGTGCTGCGCTTCATGAACCTGCGTTACCCGCATGATTACAACACCGTGCCGCGTCTCTATTTCTGGCTGTTACACCTGTTGTGGCTGTTTCCGTGGAGCGTGTACTTCCCGGCGGCCTCAAAGCTTTCCTTCCGCGCCGAAGATCGCGCCGGCCGCATGCGCCTGCTGTGCCTGTGCTGGGCGGGAGTGGTGCTGGTCTTCTTTACGTTTTCATCCACGCAGGAGTATTATTCGATGCCGGCCTACCCGGCCTTCGCGTTACTGCTCGCCTCGGCGGTGACCGATTCCGCCGCGGCCGTCCGGCTGCGGAGAGGCGGGCAGATTGCCTTGGCGGTGCTTGCAAGCCTGGCTTGCGCCGCTGTCGTGGGCCTTCTGATTTCGGTGTGGAACCTGCCGGCGCCCGGCGACATTTCGCGCGCGCTGGAGCAGCATCCGGAAGCCTACACGCTTTCTCTCGGCCACATGGGCGATCTAACGCTGGGATCGTTCGCATATTTGAAGCTGCCGCTGCTGGTCGCGGGAATTGCATTTCTGGTGGGCGCGCGTTCGGCGTGGCGCGGAAGCCACGCCGGAGTGGTGGTAATGATGGTGCTGTTCTTCCACGCCGCGCGGCTGGCTCTGGTCGTGTTCGATCCCTACCTGGGGTCGCGGCCGCTGGCGGAGGCGCTCAATCGCGCGCCACGCGGGAAGCTTATTCTCGACAATCAATACTTCACATTCTCTTCCGTCGTCTTTTACGCCGAGGCATACCACGGCAGCCGTCCGCTGCTGCTCAACGGACGCGTGATGAATCTGGAATACGGCTCCTATGCTCCAAACGCGCCCCAGGACGTTTTCATCGACGACGCCGGATTTCGCAAGCGCTGGCTTTCGGCGGACCGCTACTATGTTTGCGTGGAGAAACCGCAACGGGAGCGTTTCGAGAAGCTGGTGGGCCGCGAGCGTCTGCACATGCTGATCGAAAGCGGCGGCAAATTCGTTTTCTTCAATCAATAATTCATGCGCATCACCATCGACGCCACCCCCGTCCTTCTGAGCAGCGCCGGTGTCAAGAATTATCTTCATCATTGGGTGGCCGCGCTCCGTGCCGCCGCCGCACGCGAAGACGACATTCGGGTTTTTCCGTTCTTGAACGATCTGGGAGCGTTGGATCACCAGGGTTCCCCGCTCGGCTCCGCCGCGACGGCGGCGCGCATCGCACTGATTCAATCGCTGAAACTGTTCGGCACGCCGCTGCTCGATGCCGCGTTGGGGCACACGGATATATTTCATCCCTCCAATCAGGTTCGCTGCGCGCCGCGCCGCGCCAAACTGACGGCGACCGTTCACGACCTGACCTGCTGGCTGATGCCCGCGATGCACACTCCCGCTAACGTGCGCGCGGACCACGATTTCGCCGACAAAGTCATCAGGCGAGCCGATGGACTGATCGCCGTCTCTGAAAACACGCGCCAGGATGCGATCAAGATTCTGGGCATCGCGCCGGAAAAGATCGTCACCATTCATTCGGGCGTCGCCGAGGAATATTTTGACGCTGTACCCGTGAGCCGCGCCAAGCCGTATGTGTTGTTCGCGGGCGCCATCGAACCACGCAAGAATCTGGACACGCTGCTGGACGCGTGGGCGTCGCTCAAGCCCAGCCTGCGCGCCGAGTTCGATCTGGTGACAGCAGGCCCGCGGAGTTGGGCGCCCGAGCCAACCTTCGCGCGCCTGGAAGCCGAGACCACTTACCTGGGCTACGTCCCGGAGCCGCAAATGCCCGGACTGACGGCGGGAGCGACAGTGTTCGTGTACCCGTCCTTCTATGAAGGCTTTGGATTTCCAGTGGCGCAGGCGCTGGCCGCGCGCGTTCCGGTGGTCACTTCAAACGCCTCCAGCCTCCCTGAAGTGGCGCGCGACGGGGCGCTGCTGGTGGACCCCAAAAGCCCCGCGGAAATCGCGGCGGCCCTGACGCGCCTGTTGGAATCCGAAACTGATCGCGCGAAGCTCGCCGGATACGGCCGCGCCGGCGCAGAGCGGTTTCGCTGGGACAAGTGCGCAAGGCAGTCGCTGGATTTCTTCCGGCGCGTGGCGGGGCGCTGACGCGCTCATTTGTAAGGCTGATGGAATGTTCGGACCCAGACAGCAGTCCGAAAGTGTCACAAGACTGCTAGTCTAAGCGTTGTAATAATTGTGGACACACCGAATGAAGCTGTCGTTGAAGTAGATTCCAACGAGGCCCAGTTCGATCTCGAAGCCATCTTCGAAACTCAATATGAGCGCATAGCCCGCGTTATTGTCAGAGTCATTCGCGATCCGGGCCGCGCGGAAGAACTTGCAGTTGAGGTGTTTCTGAAGTGGTCGCGCAACCCGTCGGCGCACGGTTCAAATGCCGAGGGCTGGCTGTATCGAACGGCTGCTCGCATGGCTCTAGATGAGTTGCGCAGGCAGGCGCGCCGAAACCGCTACGACCGCTTGCTGACGTTGATCCGAAGGCCGCTCACTCCAGAGGAACTCCACTCAGCCGCACAGGAGCGGGACAGGGTCCGCGCTGTTTTGGGTGCCATGCGACCTCGCCAAGCGGAACTGCTCCTTCTGAGAAGCCACGGCCTTAGCTACGACGAACTCGCATCTACGCTTGATTTGAATCCGGCATCCGTGGGCACATTTCTCAGTCGAGCCCAACAGGTGTTCCGAAAGGAGTATGTCGAAAAATATGGAGAAGAATAATGAAATCAACGTCGGCCGGTGGGTGGATGACCGCTTGGCAACCCTGACTCCCCCCGGGAACTGGCATCCGAACATGGCGGCCGGGATCGCGCATTTGAACACTGGCCGCAGGGCCGGGAGTCTATGGCGCAGAAGCTGGGTGTGGGTACCGGTAACCGCCGCCGCCATCTGCATTTGCGCCTTTGCAGTTCCAGCTACCAGTGTGTTTGCCCAACGGTGTTTCAGCGCGTGTGTCGCCGAAACAAAGGTGGTGGGAAAAGTCATATGGAATAGCCTGTCCGGCTCCAAGCGGCCACTTATCGGTGTCGCACGGATGGGCGAGCGCAGAATGGCACCCGATTTCACTCTACTGGACGCTTCCGGGAAACCCGTCGGGCTTTCAGACTTTCGAGGTCAAGTGGTCTTACTGAATTTTTGGGCAACTTGGTGTGATCCGTGCAGAGTTGAGATTCCATGGTTTGTCGAATTTCAGCAGTCCTACCGGGACGACGGGTTCGCGATCCTGGGCGTTTCTTTAGATCAGGATGGCTGGAAGTCCGTGAAGCCCTACATTGAAAAACAGAAGGTCAACTACCGCGTGATGGTGGGCGGCGACGAGATCGCGCAAGTCTACGATGGGCTGGAATCTCTGCCGACGACTCTCCTGATCGACAGGATCGGACGGATCGCAGTGACGCACGTTGGCTTGGTGGAAAGGAAAACTTATGAGGAAGAACTCAAGGCTTTGCTCGCTGAAAGATAACCGCACCCATTGGATAATGCCGTGCGTTGCCGCGCTGGTGATGGGCATCGGATATGCTGACGCCTCGGAGCCTCCGACGGTTCGGGCCACCATCCAACTAATGCCGGACCGAAAACCAGCCCCAGCCTTCGGACTTGAAGATGCCTCCGCCAAGATAGTAAGACTCTCCGACTACCGTGGGAAAGTGTTGCTGCTTGATTTCTGGGCGACGGAATGCGGGGGATGTGTTAGAGAGATCCCATGGTTCATGGACTTGGCTCGCGCTTACAAGAAAGAAGGTCTCGCCGTTGTCGGCATTTCTGTCGACGTTTTATACGAGAGCCTGAAGGACTCCAAGGAAGGCTGGAGCAGAGTGAAGCCGTTCGTCCAAGCCCGCAAAGTCAACTACCCGATTTTGATGGGCGACGATCAAGTAACAAAGCGCTACGATATTCGAGCGTTACCCTTGACATACTTGATCGACAAGCGTGGCCGTATCGCCGCCACCTACATGGGCGTTGTCGACAGGGACAACCTTGAAGCGAACGTCAATACCCTGCTGAAGGAGCACAGCAAGTAAGTGCTTTGGGGGGTATGACGATTTGAGGCGGCGCGGCGCTTTGCCAAGAGGGTGACCACTTGGTATTCACCAAGCGGGGTGTGGTCCGTCCGATAGTGATCCCAAAATATGCGGCCGTGCCGGACTTCCGGCATGTCACGCGAACGATCCTTCGAGCTTCTTGGGCAATCACGCCCCTCGTAAGCCAGGACATATTGTTACTTCGCCGCCCTCAATTTCGTCGCGCCGCGTCAAGGCGCTCGCGACGGGGCGTTGCGGGAGGACTCCAAGAGTCCGGTGGAAATCGCGGCGGCCCTGACGCGCCTGCTGGAAGCCGAATCCGATCGCGCGAAAGCTTATTGGTTACGGCCGCGCCGGCGCGGAGCGGTTTCGCTGGGAGAAATGCGCGCGGCAATCCATGGAGTTCTTCCGGCGCGTGGCGGGGCGTTGAGGTCGCCCGGCGGCGCGCTGGCGCAAACGCAAGCCAGGAAGGCGGAGGTTTTGTTGAGATAAAGCCACTCGCGGCATGGGACCGCGCTCGCAGCCGCAAGGACCGCCGATTGAAAGTTCTGGGGATTTCCCCACTCGATCTTGATTCCACCGCCTCTCTGGTCGAAGATGGCAGGATTCTTTTCGCTTCCGCCGAGGAGCGCTATAGCCGGCAGAAACAGCACGCCGCGCACCAGCGCTGCCGCCGCTACGCCCGGCCGCCACCAGCAAATACATAAACGGATAAACCGGCAGCAGATGACGCAGTACGGTGTCGATGGATCTGGCTTCGAGTCCGGCGCTTGTTTCCCGAGCCAGTCCGGGCCGGAGAGTTCGCGCGGTCCGATGGAACGTGGCCTTACTTCGCCTTCACGCTGAAATCCCAGATCTGCGGGTTCAGTTTCCCCTCGGCGTACTGCATCAGCGCGTATTCGCCTGGTTCCAGCGGTTTTTCGGGCCAGATCTTGTACAGCATCTCGCCTTCCTGCTTCTTGAACGTAGGCACCACTTCGCGCAGCTCGTCGACGAAACGCTCGCCCTGCACGGTGACGATGACGAGATTTTCCACGATGCGCGTGCCACCCTTTTTCGCGGTGAGCTTCACCATGGCGAAAGACTCATAGTCCGACAAGCGGAAGTAAAATTCGGGACGCCCGGCCTCCACTTTGCGCGAGGCTGATTCACCATCCAGTTCAAGCGTCGCCTTGCCGGGGAACATGGGAATGGGCGACAACGTTTTCAGAATGGTGCGTTTCTTGTTGCTGACCACCTTGGATTCGGCCAGCGTCCAGGCGTCGAGTTTACCGTCTTGCATGTAGTACACGCCCGGCGCCGCCGGAACGTTGGCCACCTGTTGCCGCGCTTGGCGCAGCGCTGCGTCTTCCTCGGCGCGTTCTTTGGCGTCGCGCTCCAGGTCGGCCTTGATGCCGGCGGCCTCCTTGCGTGTCCGGTCCAGGTCCACCAATTCCAGCGGAATCTCTTCCCAGTCGCTGCGTTCAGTGGAGTAATACCGGACGCGATCCTGTAACACCTGATACTCGCGCACCAGTTGAAAGTCGCCATCCTTGAGATAGAGCCGGTCGGCCGCGGGCGCGGCCACCGCCACGACAAGCACGGAAATCACGGCGCGGAGAAGCAGGCCCATCGCGCTTTCATCGTACTATGCGCCGGGTGTGGGAGGGGGGCGGCAAATTTTCATCCATTATTTACTTGCGGCAGCGGGCCCATTCGAAGGACACTAAGACTTCATGGCAACCGCACGAGCCAACGACGCCGCCCCGGTCCGCGAACCGGCCGACCGGTGGTCCATCGCCGAAGCAGCCGAACTGTACGACATCGCCAGTTGGGGCAAGGGCTATTTCTCGGCAGGCAAGAACGGCCACGTCTGGGTTCATCCGGATAAGAACGTCGAGCGCGGCATCGACCTCAAAGAGCTGGTCGACAACCTTCAACTGCGCGGTATCTCATTGCCGATCCTGATCCGCTTCGGCGGAATCCTTAAGCACAGGTTGGGAGAATTGCACCAGGCGTTCGCCAACGCCATCGCCGAAAACAACTACAAGAATTCGTACTGCTGCGTTTATCCAATCAAAGTCAATCAGCAGCGCCAGGTGGTGGAGGAAGTGTTCGAGTACGGCCGTCCCTACAAGTTCGGCCTGGAAGCCGGCTCGAAACCAGAACTGCTGGCGGTGCTGGCCATCGCCGACAACGAAACGCCCATCATCTGTAACGGCTTCAAAGACGACGAATACATTGAGATGGTGATGCTGGCGAAAAAGATCGGCCGACAGATCATCCCGGTGGTCGAGAAGTACACGGAGCTCGATCTCATCCTCAAGCACTCGGCGAAAGTGGGCGTACGGCCGGTGATCGGCGTGCGTTTGAAGCTGGCCAGCCGCGGATCGGGCCGATGGAAATCGTCGGGCGGGTACCGCTCCAAGTTCGGTTTGACCGTCACCGAGGCACTGCAGGCGCTGGAGCAATTGAAATCGCTGGGCATGGAAGATTGCCTCCAGTTGCTGCATTTCCACCTGGGCAGCCAGATCACCAACATCCGCCAGATCAAGGCCGCCGTGATGGAGGGCGCGCGCGCCTATGTGGAGATGCGCCGCGCGGGTGCGGGCTTGAATTACCTGGACGTTGGCGGCGGGTTGGGGATCGACTACGACGGCTCGCAGACGGATTTCGAATCGAGCGTGAATTACACGCTGCAGGAATACGCCAACGACATCGTCTATCACATTCAGAGTGTTTGCGATGAAGCGGAGGTGCCGCACCCGGTCATCGTCTCGGAAAGCGGGCGCGCCATCGTGGCGTATCACAGCGCGCTGGTTTTCAACGTACTGGGCGTCACCGGCTTCGGCGGTGACACGGCTTTACCGGAGTTCGGCGACGAAGTGGAACAACCGCTGATCGATTTGCGCGAAACGCTCAAGAGTCTGAGCAACAAGAACCTGATCGAAAGCTTTCACGATGCCCAGCAATCGCTGGATTCGGCGTTGAATTTGTTCAGCCTGGGCTATCTGCCGCTGCAACAGCGAAGCTGGGCGGAGATGTTGTATTGGGCGATCTGCCGGCAAATCCAGAAGCTCGCCAAGCAGCTCGATTATTTCCCGGAAGAATTGGAAGGCCTGGACTCGCTGCTTTCCGACACGTACTTCTGCAACTTCTCGCTATTTCAGAGCATGCCGGATAGTTGGGCGGTGAAGCAGTTGTTTCCCATCATGCCCATCCACCGCCTGGACGAACAGCCGTCTCATCACGGAATTCTGGGCGATATTTCTTGCGATTCCGACGGCAAGGTGGACCAGTTCATCGACCGCCGCGATGTGAAAAAAACGCTTCCGCTGCACACGTTCAGCGGTGAACCCTACTATTTGGGGACGTTCCTGTTGGGCGCGTATCAGGAGATTCTCGGCGATTTGCACAACCTGTTCGGGGACACCAACGCCGTGCACGTGCAACTGGACGAGAACAACCATGTGGTGCTCGAAGCCGTGATTCAAGGCGACACCGTGCGCGACGTTCTCGATTACGTCCAGTTCAAGGGAACCACGCTCTCCGAGCAGTTCCGCAAGGACGTGGAGACGGCCGTGCGGGAAAACCGCATCGGCTACGAAGAGGCCGGCCTGCTGCTGCGTTTTTATGAAGAAGGTCTCAACGGGTATACGTACCTGGAACAGTAGACCCTCCGCGCGTCCACATGCAGCCGCCCATCGCGAAAACAGTTCCGCATCCGGCGACGGTTCACGGCGATACGCGCGTGGACGATTACTTCTGGCTGCGCGATCGCAGCGATCCCGATACCATCTCCTATCTGGAAGCCGAGAACCGCTACACCGCGGAGCGGATGAAGCACACAGGGGAGCTTCAAAAACAACTCTACGAGGAAATGTTGGGCCGCATTCAACAGACTGACGTCTCGGTCCCAGTGAAGCGCGACGATTATTTCTATTACACTCGCACGGTGGAAGGGAAAGCGTACGCGATTCGCTGCCGCAAGCACGGATCGCCGAGTACCACCGAGGATACGTCCGAGGAAATTCTGCTGGACGAGAATGCGCTTGCCGAGGGCCGGAAATACTGCCGCGTGGGCAACTTCGCGGTGAGCCCCAACCACCGGCTGCTGGCCTATTCGGTGGATTTCGACGGCGATGAGATGTACACGATTCGCGTGAAGGATCTAGCTACCGGGGCGCTGCTGGCCGACGAGATTCCGAACACGTATTACTCGCTCGAATGGGCCGATGACAACGCGACGTTCTTCTACACGGTGCTGGATGAGGCGCTGCGGCCTTACAAGATCTTTCGGCACCGTTTGGGCGTGGAGGAAGACACGCTGGTCTACCATGAGCCGGATGAACGCTTCACGCTGGAACTTTCCAAGACGCGTAGCCGCGCTTACATCTTCATCAACATTCACAGTCCGATGACGTCGGAGGTGCGCTGCCTTCGCGCGGATCGGCCGGAGGGTGACTTTCAGGTGGTGCTGCCACGCTTGCAGGACGTGGAGTACGACGTTACACATCATCCGGAGAGTGCCGGCGGGCCAGCGGATCTGGCCGGTGCGGCGGGTTCCTTCTTCATCCGCACCAACGAGGGCGCGAAGACGTTCCGTGTAATGGAAACACCGGCCGGAGACCCCTCAAAAGCCAATTGGAAAGAGATCATTCCGGCGCGCGTGGATGTGACCATAGAAAGCGTCTCAGCGTTTCGCGGACGCCTGGTAACCGAGGAGCGCCACCGCGGGTTGATCCAGATCCACATCCGCGATTTGCGAACCGGCGCCGCGCACGCCATCGAGTTCCCCGAACCTGCCTACGCCGCAAGCCTGGGCTCGAACGCCGGGTTCGACACGAACATCCTGCGATTCGGATACGCGTCGCTGGTCACACCTGCCTCCGTTTTCGACTATGACATGGAGGCACGCGCGCGCGAACTGAAGAAGCGACAGACGGTGTTGGGCGGCTACGATCCTGCGAACTATGCGTGCGAGCGGTTGTTCGCGAAAGCGCCGGATGGCGTGGAAGTCCCGATTTCCCTGGTCTACAGGAAAGGCTTCGCACGCGACGGCCGCGCGCCGATGCTGCTGTATGGGTACGGATCATACGGAATCAGCATCGACGCCGAGTTCCGTTCGGACCGCGTCAGCCTGCTGGACCGGGGCTGGGTATTCGCCATCGCCCACATTCGCGGCGGCGCCGACATGGGCAAACCTTGGCACGAAGACGGCCGCATGCTGAAAAAGATGAACACGTTCACGGATTTCATCGCCTGCGCGGAGCAACTTATCGCCGGCCGCTACAGTTCGCCGGATCGCATCGCCATCAATGGGCGTAGCGCCGGTGGTCTCTTGATGGGCGTGGTCACGAACCTGCGTCCGGATCTGTTCGGCGCGGTAGTGGCAGGCGTCCCGTTTGTCGATTCGCTGAACACGGCGCTTGATCCGACGCTGCCCTTGACCATCGGCGAATACGAGGAATTCGGAAACCCCATCGCCGCCAAGGAGTTCTACGACTACATGAAGTCGTACGCGCCCTATGAGAGTGTCTCCGCGCAAAGCTATCCGGCGATTCTGGTCACTACGGGGCTGAACGATCCCCGCGTGTCTTATTGGGAGCCCGCGAAATGGGTGGCGAAGCTGCGCGCGCGGAAACGCGACGGCAACCCGCTGCTGCTCAAGACCAACATGGGCAGTGGGCACTTCGGTTCTTCCGGCCGTTACGAATATTTGAAAGAAACCGCGTTCGAATATGCGTTCCTGTTGGACCGCATGGGAACGGCTTAGCGGCTGGCTCCGAAGGGGAGTTTCGTAATTTCCTGAAGCGAACGGTTGACACGTATACCGATACACGGTATAATATTCAGCATGATAAGGACGTTCCGCCATCGCGGGCTCAAGCGTCTTTTTGAACAGGGCGATCGGAGCCAGATTCGGGCCGATCAGGCGAATCGGATCGCGGATGTGCTGGCGCATTTGGAGCACGCCGTCCAACCGGCCGATCTAAATCTGCCAGGGTATCGGCTCCACCCGCTAAAGGGTGAACGCAAGGGCCAGTGGAGCGTCGTGATATCGGGAAACTGGCGCGTGACCTTTCGTTTCGTCGAGGGTGACGCCCATGATGTCGATTTGGTCGACTATCACTAGAGGAATCCACAATGCCGATGAAGAAGCAACCGCACCCAGGCCACTCCATTAAAGATGGATGCCTCGATCCTTTGCATTTGAGCGTAACCGATGGGGCCAAGATCTTGGGAGTGGCCCGACACACTTTGTCGCGGGTCATCAACGGGCAAGCTGGAATTTCACCCGAAATGGCGATCCGCCTGGAGAAAGCGGGCTGGTCGAATGCGGCCCACTGGGTGCGGCTGCAATCGGCTCACGACCTCGCGCTGGCTTGGGAGCATTCACGCGGCATCAGGGTCAAGCCCTTCCGGCCCCAACCGGCGGCCTAACCCCGAGCTCACTTCTTCGCTTCCGAATAAAATAGACGGCCTCTACGAAGAGGAATCGGCCATTTATTAGAGCGGCCTACCCTCCTCACTGGCCGGGGCTTTTCCGTTCATAAGACAATTAGCAGCGAACCTGTATCTCGGGTACTCGACTACTTTGTGGACATCGTCGAGCATATTATTTCGACTCTTGAGGTCGAAGGCACTCGACTCGGATTCCTTAAGTGACTTCATATCCTTCCTATGACCTCACTACCCGCCGGTCTCGCGGTCTCGCGCGGCGTTGTACGATCAGTACACGGACCCATGCCCAACGAAACCGCTTTTGAAATGGCCACCTCCGCGATCCGCTTCGGCGCGGGTGTTACGCGCGAGGTGGGCATGGACCTCAAGGATCTTGGCGCGCACCGCGCTCTGGTGATCACCGACCCCGTGTTGCGCACGATGCGCCCCGTGCAGGTTGTCGAGGAATCCCTGCACGAGAACGGCATACCTTATACGATTTACGACCGCGTGCGCGTCGAGCCTACCGATGAATCGTTTCAGGATGCCATCGCCTTCGCGCAGCGCACGGAATTCGACGCGATCGTGGCAGTGGGCGGCGGGTCCACAATAGACACCGCCAAGGCGGTGAATCTCTACACCACTTATCCGCCCGAGGATTTCCTCGATTATGTGAATCCGCCCATCGGCAAAGGCCTGCCGGTGCCCGGACCTTTGAAAACGTTGATCGCGATCCCCACGACGGCGGGCACAGGAAGCGAGACCACGGGCGTCAGCATCTTCGATCTGCATCGCATGCATGCCAAGACGGGCATCGCGAGCCGAAGGTTGAAGCCCACGCTGGGATTGCTGGACCCCGAGAACACGCGCACCATGCCGCCGCAGGTGGCTGCATCGAGCGGCCTGGACATTCTGAGCCACGCCATCGAATCCTACACAGCGCTCCCTTACGCCGGACGCCCAGCGCCGGGCCGGCCTCTGCTGCGCCCCGCCTATCAAGGGTCAAACCCCATCAGCGACCTGTGGGCGATGGAATCTCTGCGCATGGTGACCCGCTACATCACGCGCGCGGTGGAAGACCCCGGCGACGATGAAGCCCGCGCCAACATGCTGCTGGCCGCCAGCTACGCCGGTATCGGATTCGGCAACGCCGGCGTGCACTTACCGCACGGCATGTCGTATCCGGTATCGGGTAACGTGAAGAGCTACCGCGCGCCGGGCTACCAGGTGGATCATGCATTGGTGCCGCACGGATTCTCGGTGATTTTGAACGCGCCATCCGTGTTCCGATTCACGGCGCCGGCGCATCCGGAAAGACATTTGCAGGCGGCCGAGGCATTGGGCGCGGACGTCACGCGCGCCAAGCCCGAAGACGCGGGCCGCATCCTGGCGGACCGTATCACGTGGTACATGCAGCGTCTGGGGACACCGAGCGGTCTGCGCGAAGTGGGCTACACGTCGTCTGACATCGGCGCGCTGGTGCAGGGAACCTTGCCGCAGCACCGGGTAACGAAGCTCTCCCCACGCGCGGCGGGCGAAGAAGACCTGGCGCGCATGTTCGAAGATGCCATGGCGGCCTGGTAGATGGTGGCCGCGCGAGAGGGGCGTCACAACCCGCGCAAGCCAAACCCTCGGCGGCGCCTTGCGCACACCGGTACAATAGTGTGCATGACTGCCTTGAAAAAGCTGCTCGTCCTTTGCTCCCTGGGTTCGGCGCTGGCGGGAGCCGCATACGCCGATGAAGTCACCGATATCTACGACGGCCATATCCGCACCATTGAACGGGAGATTCTGGGCCTGGCGCAGAAGATGCCCGCCGACAAGTATGACTTCGCGCCCACCAACGGCACCTACACCGGCGTGCGCACGTTCGGCTTGCAGGTGCGGCACATCGCGACGGTCTTGTACCTGATTTCGGCATCCGTGCTGAATGAGAAGGCTCCGGTGGAGATGGACCCCGATGAGAACGGACCCGCGACGCTGAAGACCAAGGATCAGATCGTCGAATATTTCCAAGGGGCCATCGCGTACAGCCACAAAGCCATGGGATCGCTGACGCAGAAAAACATGCTGGACCAGGTGAAGGCCTGGAACGGCCGGGGCATGGCTCCGCGCCTGGCCGCGGCGGCGTTCGCGGGGTGGCACAGCTTCGATCACTACGGCCAGATGGTGGTGTACGCCCGCGCCAACGGCGTGGTGCCCGGAAACGCTCCCGCGGCGGGGAAGAAGTAGGCTCAGACCAGCGACGTTACGGACGGTTCACCGCTGAGTTGTACGCCAGTCCATTTCCGGCGCCGAGCCCTGGCCACGCGCACCTGTGGAGAACGCATTCGGGAAACCGCGGTTCTCGGTGGGCTGCATCAGGAATACGCTGAAACCAGAGTATGGGGCGGTCGCCACGGGCGAAGAGCAGCCGGCTTCGAAGTCCGGCATGGCGCACCGATTACGCGGGAACTAACCGATGTCATTCGAACCGAGGGCGAGGCAGGATGGGCTACCAGAATGCGATCACGCTCGACGGTAGATGGCGCGCTTAGAATGAAGCGGGCTTGCCGGCCACGAGGGAGGGCGCGGGAGTTTAGACGCCGCTATAAGAACAGCATCCCGTTCCCGAAAATCTGGTCGAGGAAGGACACTGTGATAAGCGACATCGTGGCTACGGTCATGAAGCTCACAAACTTCGTGAACCCTTTGCTCATGAACTCGAAGCGGAGCGTCAGGGCAGTTGCCAGGCCGGCGATGAGCAAGAAATTGTCGATCGTCCGGTCGCTGGAGCTCACCATCATCAAAACGGCGCTGTAGAAGAGCAGCGGCAAATTGCTGTCGTGGCGGCCCCTCATCAGCAGATACATGGCGGCCACCGCAAGGGCCACCACCAGGAGCGTTGTGACGTTCAAGGGTGTGGGTTGAAAAGACATACTTCGTTCCCAAATGCAAACGCCCGTTGCGCGGCCCGCCCAGCCGTGCCGCGCATCCGGGCGAAATGCTCAAAGATTACTCGGCGTTCTTCTTGCGGCGCAGCACAATGATCGTGATGAAGAGC
This sequence comes from Candidatus Sulfopaludibacter sp. SbA3, assembly GCA_945861255.1. GTDB lineage: Bacteria > Acidobacteriota > Terriglobia > Bryobacterales > Bryobacteraceae > Palsa-187. The sequence continues at coordinate 2,530 of CAMAUG010000046.1, read as the reverse complement.
ACTGCCAACGCCGCGCATACGATACGAACTGTAGACGGGTCCATCGTCGAATCTCCTTTCCTGACAATTATCAATTCGGCGTTTCCGCCGGTAAGCTTTAGTACTCGCCCAGGACTTTTCCTTACCTGGAAGCGCAGATTCTCTTAGACGCTTGTTCTACGGAAAACTAGATGCTTTGCATCATGGGAAGCAGTTCGCGGACGATAATCATTGCCACCGGGCCCACCGTTACCACAAACAACGACGGCAGAATACAGAAGAAGATCGGGAAAATCAATTTGACGCCCAGTTTGGCGGCTTTTTCTTCCGCCACCTGGCGAGCCTGAACGCGCATGAAGTCGGCGTGCGCGCGTAAGCTTTGCGCTACTCCGGTGCCGAAGCGATCGGCCTGAATTAGCACGGCCACCAGCTTCTTCAGGTCGTCCACGCCGGTGCGCTCCGCCAGATTGCGTAGGGCTTCCACGCGCCGCTTGCCGGCTTTCAATTCCAAGTTGACGAACCCGAATTCCTCGCTGATTTCCGGGTGAGCGTGTTCCAGTTCCTTGGAAACTTGCAGAATGGCCTGATCCAGGCCCAATCCACTCTCCACGCAGACCACCAGCAGATCCAAAGCGTTCGGCAATCCGCGGCTGATCTCTTTTTGCCGCTTCTGGGCCAATCTCCGGACGTACTCATTGGGACCGAAGAATCCGAGAGCCGCGGCGCTGGCGATGGCCATGAACTTGTTGCCCGGGTCGGTGGAGGCGCCGAGCACGGCACTCGCAACCATCACGGGGAGCGCGATACCGAAAAGAGCCTTGGCGCCGTACAACGTGCGCAACGCGTGTTCTCCTCGCAGTCCCGCCCGGATCAAGCGGCGCTGCATCACCGTAACATCCTTCGGGGATTGGGGGATGATGTTGCCCAATCGCCTTATCAGGTCGTGAAACGCCAAGCTGGGGTGCGACGGCGCGATGTCATGGGCTTCAATGGAGCCGGCGACGCGGTCCATCGCTTCTTTGGGCCGCACGTAGACTCGCATGCCCACGGTGGCGCCCGCCACGGCGATTCCAAAAAACAGAACAATGGTAAAGAGTAATGGCATGGCGTTAGACCTCGATATTCACAATTTTTCTCATGATCAGGTACCCAACCAACTGAAGGAAAACGGCCGCGCCCATCATGATGTTGCCGACTTCGTCGGTGAAGAAGAAGGTGACGTAGCTCGGGTTGGTGTAGAACATCAAGACGGAGACGGCGATAGGAATACAACTCAGCGCCGTAGCGGTCATCTTGCCGTGAGCGCTGACCGCGCGGATGCGCCCCCGCAGTTTGAACCGTTCGCGAATCACGTATGCGAGCTTGTCCAGGATTTCCGCCAGGTTACCGCCCGTTCGCTTTTGCAGCAAGACGGCGGAGACAAAGAAGTGAACGTCGAGCGACGGAACGCGTTTGGACAATTTTTGAAGTGCTACTTCAATGGGAAGACCAAGATTGTGCTCTTCAAACGTCCGCCGGAATTCGCTCGACACGGGTTCCTGAAATTCGCGGTGAATCATTTCGAGTGAAACCGAGAAGGCGTGGCCGGCGCGCATGGAGCGCGAAACGAACTCGAGCGTCTCCGGGAATATTTCCTCAAACCGTTTGAGCCGCGCCTTGCGTTTCATTAAGACGTAGGTGCTGGGCACGGCGCCGGCGCCGGCTGCCACTAACAGGGCGACGAACTTCGGAACCGGCAGCATCAGCCAGACAAACGCCAGCGACGCGCCGGCCGCCACCAGGCTTAGGTGGACCAAGTGAGCCGGCTGCCAGTTCAGGCCGGCCTGCTCCAGCCAAATTCCGATCTTCGGGCCAAGATTGTATTTTTCCACGAGAAGCTGCGCGAGCCGGTTCTTCGTCTCGACCGTGGTCTGAAGCACCTGCGGCGCTTCTCCTTCACTCTTCTTCCCTTTCTTCGCGGACGGCGACTTCACCTTACCCAGCAAGCGCGCTTTCACGCGGTCGGCGTCGGAAGATTTGAGGTAGCGAGTCACCAGGAACCAGCCCAACATGGCCACCGCCCAGATACCCAGCGTTAGAATAATGAAACTCATGACTAGACCTCCACCACTTCTTCAAACAGATCCGGGCGCAGGCGGATGCCCGCGCTCAGGAGCTTTTCGTAAAACTTAGGGCGAATGCCCGTTGCCGCGAATCTGCCCACCACTTTTCCGTCCGGATCCAGTCCGCGCTTTTCAAATACAAACAGATCCTGTAGCGTGACCACTTCGCCTTCCATGCCGGTGATCTCCGTGATGGAAACCACGCGGCGCGAGCCGTCGCTCATACGGGAGGCCTGCACCAGCAGGTTCACCGCGCTGGCGATCTGCTGCCGGATGGAAACCAATTGCATGTTCGCGTTGGCCAGTGACACCATCACCTCCAAACGGGAAACGGCGTCGCGCGGAGAGTTAGCGTGGACAGTGGTTAGCGAACCGTCGTGGCCGGTATTCATGGCCTGCAACATATCCAGGGCTTCCTCGCCGCGGACTTCGCCCACCACGATGCGGTC
>CAMAUG010000045.1 GCA_945861255.1 Candidatus Sulfopaludibacter sp. SbA3 | reverse complement strand
GTCGAGATCTCGAGCGGCACGGGCCGCAAGCGTTTGGTCACCGTCGATTCGCTCACGGGCATGCCGCGCTCGGAGGCGGTTGCCAGATGAAGCGCAAGAATCAGGGCGGCTTCACGCTGCTCGAAGTCCTGGTGGCCAGCGTCATCATGGGCATCGCCGTGGCCGGCGTGTTAAGCGGCATGGCGGGCGCGTCGCGCAATGCCTCGCGCGTTACCGAATCGGAGCGGGCGACGTTACTGGCAAAGCAGCGCATGGATGAAATTCTGGTGGACCGCAATTTCCCGCGCAACGTGTTCGTCGAAGGCGCCTATGACCCGCGACTGACCGGCGGCCCCGGCGGGTGGCGCGCCCGCGTGATGCCGTTTGAAGCCCCGCCCGGCGCGGCCGCAGGCCCGGTGATCGACCGCGTGGAACTTGAAATCTGGTGGATGAGCGGTCCCACCCGCCGGAGCTTCAACCTGGAAGGCTTCCGCCGCAATTTTTTCCACCCAGGAGACCCACGTTTCCCGCAATGACCGCAAAAACAGATGGCGTACTGGCGAACCGCCGCGGCGCATGCCGCCGACGCGGCGTCACGCTCGTGGAACTCATGATCGCGATCACGCTGGTCGCCGTCATCTCCGGCGGCATGCTGTTCGCCACGCGCACCAGTCTCATCACGTATGAAAAACTCACCCGTCGCATGAGCATCAATCGCGCCTCCGTCAACACCGCTCAGATTCTGAACCGGCAACTGAGTGCGCTGATCCCGGCGATGGGTCAATGCCCGGTGGAGCCGGGCGCGCCGGGTCCGGCGGTTCCCATGTTTGTGGGCACGCCGGAAAATCTGCGGGCGGTTTCCTCTTTCTCGATCGCCGAAGGCGCGCGAGGGCGGCCGCAAATCCTGGAATATCAAGTGGCGCCCTCTCCTAACGGAGGCTTGCGCCTATTCGTGAATGAACATCCGTTTACCGGCCCGGCGAGCGCCGGCGAGATCTGCCGCGGCGGGCAGTTTTTGCCCGTGCAGTTCAGTCCTGCCTCGTTTGTGCTGGCCGACGGTTTGGCTTTTTGCCGCTTCTCTTTTCACCAAATCGACGCCGCGATCCCAATAGAAGATACGGGATGGGTTCCTCTGTGGAGCATCCCCCAGTTCCCGCCGATCGTGCGCGTGGAGATGGGCCCGCTGGAGGGCAGTGTCGCGCAGTTGCCTTTCTTCAGCGTGACCGTGGCGCTGCGCACGGATCGGGATTTCCGGGAGCCGTATGAGCCTTAAATCCTCCCGTTGGGTGCGCTTTCGCCGCCCGATCGGGCGCCAGCCGCAGGGCCGTGCGCCGCGCAACGGGGAAACAATAGGCGGCGGCGCCGGGCGCCGGCGTGCGATCGCGCGTGGGAGCGCTCTACTGATGGTCCTGTGGCTTTCGGCAGGGCTGGCAGCGATCGGACTGTCGGTTTCCTCAACGGTACGCGCCGAGAGCGGTCACGCAGCCACCAATGCCGACGGCCTGCGCGCGTCCTACCTGGCCTCTGGGGCAGTGGATCGGGGCATCCAATGGATGTTGTGGCGGGATAGCGTCCCCGGTTTCGGCTCCGTCGTCGACCGCCGTTATACGATGGCGTTTCCGAGCGGGGTGGCGGTGCTCGAAGCGAACCCGGAAGGCGGCAAGTTGAATGTCAATTCGGCAACTCCTGAAGAGCTTTATCGCGTGGTGTTCACCGTCAGTGGCGACGAGGATCGCGCTCGCCAGATCGTGGCCGGAATTCTGGACTGGCGATTGCCCGCCCCGGGGCCTACGCTGTTTGATTCCTATTACTTGTCGATTGCTCCGACTTTCCGCGCCCGGCATGAGTCTTTGAGGGAGATTGAAGAATTGCTTTTCGTACGCGGAATGACACCCGAATTGTTCTATGGCAACTACACGGCCGATTCTACCGGACAGTTGTACGCGCGCGGAGGTTTGCGCGATTCCCTCTCGGTGTGGGGCGGGCGCGGCGAGTACGACGCCAATTCCATAGGGCCGGCGCTGATGGAGGCCCTGGGCATCCCCCAGCCTACGGCGGCGGATATTGTGGCCCGCCGCCCCTTCCGCAATATGGACGAACTGCGCCAGGTGGCGCCTTCGACGCCGGGCTTGTCCGTAGGCGGAGGGGGCTCGGTGTGGACATTGCGCGCCACCGCGCGCCTGCGCCGCGCCGACGGTTCCTTGTCGGAGGTCGTGCGCACCGCCGCGGCGGTCGTGAAAGTTATTACGAACAATGTGTACTTCGTCCAGCCCAGCCTTACGCAGGCGATGGGCCCTCAAGGGCCGTTCGAGATCAAAGTGCTGCGCTTCTATGATGACGCCTGGTCGCAGACTCTAGTCCCGCCCGGCATGGGAATGCCGCCCCCGAGCGGAAATACGATGCCTTCCCCGATGGGGTTCCCGCTGCCATGACGATTCCTCCCGGCGTGCACAAGTGGCTCGCGTTCGGACGCGGCGTGGGTGTGGAAGTCTCAGGCCCGGTGGGCGCGGAATGCCTGCATGTGACGGCCGTGCGCGTCCTCCCCGGCCGCGTGCGTGTGGCGGGCGAGCTGGATATTCCCGAAGCCGGCCATCGCGGCGCCGGAGCGTGGGGAACTGAATACGCCGGATTCCTGCGGAAACTCGGAATGAGCCATGTTCCCGCCACTGTGCTGCTGCCGAGGCGCGACGTCATCGTGCGGCAGCTTCTCATGCCGGGCGTTTCAAACCAGGATCTGGGGGCGGCCATTGCATTCCAACTGGATGGGCTGCATCCTTACGCGGAGGCCGATGCCGTGGCCAGTTGGGCGCGGCTGCCCGGCACATCGTCGGTGTTCGTGGCCATCACCCGCCGTTCTCTGATGGAGCGGTTCGTGACGCTATTCGCCGAAGCCGGAGTGAAAGTCGGATCGTTTTCCTGTTCTGCGGCCGCGCTCTATGCCGCGCGGCGGCTGTTTGGGCCGCCTGCGGAAACCTGTGTGCTGGCATACGAAGATACTCCGTCCGGCGTGGAAGTCTACGGCGAAAGCGCAGCGCGGCCGGTGTTCTCCGCGGGGTTCGCTGCGCCCCTGGAGCGCGCGATTGCACTGGCCGCCGCCGAAATGCGGATGGATCCGGCGGCGCCGCTTCCGCTGGCGGAACTTCTGGGCGCTCCGCGGGCTTTGGCTTACGCCGCGGCACTCGGTTCGGCGTGTCCGCATTTATCGCTCCCGCTCAATCTGCTTCCCGAGGAGAACCGCGAGCGCAGCTCGCGCGCCGTGTGGATCGCCTCCGGCGTTTCCGCCGCGGTTGTGGTGGCGCTGGCGGGAGCGCTGGGGGCGTTCCCAGAGTACGAAGACCGGCAATACCTCAAGGCGCTCTCCGCGGAGATCGCCAAAGTAGAGCCGCTGGCCAACCGCTCCGCCGCGCTGGACCGCCAGATCGATTCCGCCCGCCGCCGCATCGCGCTGCTCGACGATGTTCGCGCGCGCTCCAAGGCCGATATGGACGCGCTCGCGGAGCTGACCAAGATTCTTCCGCCGCCGACCTGGGTCAACTCATTGGAGCTGAGCCGTTCACAGGTGAATATTGCCGGAGAAACCGCGCAGACCGCGCCGCTGCTGCAAGTCATCGACGGATCGCCGCTGTTTGATGGCTCGGAATTCGCGCAGCCTCCCATGCGCGCCGGGACTGGGGAAATCTTCCGCATCCGCGCGAAAAGAGTGGCTGGAGGCGCGCAATGAACCTGCAGCCTCGTGACCGCCGCGCCTTGGCGATTCTCGTCACCGCCGCGATTCTTGCCCTTACCTACCGCTTCTGGCCAGAGAACACCGGAGCCGCGGTGGTGCCTCCGGTGGGAAATCCGGTCACCAATGCTGAACGGCGTCTGGCGCGGCTCCGGGAGACCGCCGCCACCGTGCACGCCAAGGAAGCCATCTTTAAGAAAGTCGCCGCCGAGCTGGCCGCGCGCGAGCAAAACATCCTGGCAGTGGATACGCTGCCGCAGGCACAGGCGCAGTTGATACAGATCCTGCGGCGCGTCGCCGCGATGGAAACTCCGCCCATCGAAATTCGCGCCACCGAGCTTGGTCCTATTCGCGCACTGGGCGGCGACTATGGAGAAGCCACCATTTCGGTTCAAGTGGAATGCCGTATCGATCAGTTGGTGAACATGCTCGCGGCCATTCCGGCGCAACCCGAGTGGGTCGCCCTGGGTGATCTGCGCGTGACCTCCGCTAATGCCAAGGAAAAAACCGTCGGCGCGCGCGTCACGCTGGCCGGAGTGGTGCCACGCAAACTCGTGCCCGAACAGGGCAAAAAAGGAGGTCCCGCGTTTTGACCCGCCGCATCGTCCTTCTGAATCTCGCGCTGCTGGCCCTGGCGGGCACGCTCGTCTGGACACTGCGCGCCAAGCGCATAGTAGCCAAAAAACATGAAGCCGCCGTTCTATGGCAGAGCATTGCGCCCAAGAATGTGATGGCGCCTCCGCCCGCTCAGCCCGTGCCGCCGGTGGCGCCCGCGAATTATCTGCACGTCGCCGAAAACATGCTTTTCTCGAAGGACCGCAATCCCACGGTGGTCATTGAGCCCCCGCCCGTCAAGCCGGAGCCGCCCATGCCGCCGCTGCCGCGCTATCACGGACAGATGGCCATCGGCGAGCCCGTCGCGCTGTTGAGCGCGGAGAAGCTGGATCAGAAGGGCTACCACGCCGGCGATGAAATCGGGGACTTCAAGATCGTCAGTTTCGATCGTGAAAAAATCGCTTTTGAATGGATGGGGAAGACGGTGGAGCGCAAGCTGGCGGACCTGGCGCCGAAGGAAGTGGTGGCCGCCCCGCCGCGCGGACAAGCCCCGGCCCCGGCGGCCGCGAAGGCGCAGCCGGCGGCCACGGCCAACGCATCGGCCTCATCCGGCTTTACCAGCGCAGCGCCGGCGTCCGCATCGGCGGTTACGTCGCTGGCGGGCGGCGCGAGCAGCGATGGCAAACCCGGCGCATCCAAAACTCCGGCGGGCATGGGCGATGACATCGGCGGAGGGGCGCACGGTTGCCTTCCGGGCGACAGTTCGCCCAGCGGTACGATTCGCGAAGGTTTCAGGAAAGTCGTCATGGAGAGCATGTTCGGGTCAATCTGCAAATGGGAGCCAGTGAAGTGATGAAACAACGTATCGCGCGCGTGACGATTTTCGTTCTGGCGGCGTGGGCCGCGGCGCTTGCGCAGCAACCACCCGCACCACCCGCCACTCGGGCACAAGCGCCGGGGAGCATCGGAAACCTGTCTTTACAGAATGCGTCGCTCACTGAAGTGATCGACCAGCTGGCACGCCAGCTGCGCATCAACTATATTCTGGATCCCGGCGTGAAGGGCAACATCATTCTCAACACGTACGGCGATACCAGCAATCTGGATGCCCGCAATCTGCTGGAGCTGATCCTGCGGATTAACGGCGCGGCGCTGGTGCAGGAGGGCGAGATCTATCGCATTGTTCCCATGAAGACCGCGCCCAGAATCCTGCAATCCCAGGCCAACCCGCGCGACATACCCGAAGACGAGCAGATCATGCTCAACCTGATCTCATTGAAGTACGTTACCGTCGATGAGCTCACCAAGGTCCTCAACGAATTCATCGGTGAGAACGCCAGCATGTTCTCCTATGCGCCCGCCAATCTCCTGTTCATCCTGGACAGCCGCCGCAACATGCGCCGCACCATGGATCTGATCTCCATGTTCGATAGCGATACCTTCGCCAACCAGCGCGTGCGGCTGTTTGAGGTCAAGAACACGAAGCCCTCCGATCTGGTCAAGGACCTGGATAACGTTCTGAAAGCCGTTTCGCTTGACGGCAAGACCACACCTGTTCGTTTTCTACCAGTCGACCGCATCAATACGGTGATCGGCGTGGCGCCCAACCCAGGGGTGTTCGATACGGTGCAGGAATGGATCGCCAAACTCGACATCCCGGTGAAAGTAACGGCGGGCGGCGATAACCTGAACACCGTCTACCGGGTCCGCTACGGACGTGCGGAGTGCCTGGCGATGGCACTGAATCAACTCTTTGGATTCGGCATGCCTGGCTTTGGCGGCGGCGGCTTTGGCGGCGGCGGCTTTGGCGGAATGGGCTATGGCGGAGGCGGCGGGTATCCGGCGTACGGCGGTGGCGGCGGAGGCTATGGAGGGGGCGGATACGGCGGCGGAGGAGGGGGCGGCGGGAGTGGAGGAGGCTACGGTAACCAGAACAGCTTCAATAGCAATTTCGGCGGCTCCGGTGGGTGCTACCCGCAAGGCATGGGCGGTGGCGGTGGCGGCGGAGGCTATGGTGGCGGAGGTTATGGTGGCGGAGGCTATGGCGGGGGCTATGGTGGTGGTTTCCCGGGCGGAGGCATGTATGGAGGCGGGTTTGGCTATCCCACGTTCGGCGGGTATAGCGCGCAGGCGCCGGCCACCGCTGCCGGTCAGCCCACCGCAGCCGGCGGAGTGGGCGCGGCTCAGACGGCCGATGGACGCCCACAAACCCCGCCGGTGCGCGTGGTCGCCAATCCCCTGGATAACGCGCTCATCATACAAGCGGATGCCCAGCAGTTACAGAATGTGCTGAAAATCCTCAAGGACCTGGACGTTCCGCCGCGCCAGATCCTGCTCGAAGCCCGCATTTATTCGGTCGATTTGGTGGGCTCGTTCGCCAGCGGCGTCTCCGCGCAATTTCAACGGCGCACCAATGCCAACCGCCAGCTTACCGCCGGATTCGGCACGGTGGGAGCGGGCATTGCCACCGGCACGCTTGGTGTCGGCGCACTGGTGGGCCAAAGCCGCGAGTTGCTCGCGTTTCTGAACCTTTCCGAAAACGTCTCGCGCACCCGCATTCTCTCTGAGCCCAGCCTCATCGCCACCGACAGTATTCCCGCCAGCATCACTGTCGGTACGCAGGTTCCGGTGCAGACCGCTACTGCCAGCGTTGCCGCCGGAACCAGTACGGTAACCCAGTCCATTTCCTCGCGCAATAGCGGCGTCACCCTGCAGGTGAACGCGCGCGTGAACCCCAGCGGCGTGGTTACGCTGATCATCAACCAGGAGGTCAGCCGGCCGGGCGCCGGCGCCGGCACGCTGACCCCTTCCTTCGATCAACAGGTCGTGCAAACCCAAATCACCGTGCAGGATGGCGACACCATCGCCATCGGTGGCATCATCAGTGAAAACAACGCCAACAGCACCAACGGCCTTCCCGGCCTCATCCACATTCCCGTGCTGGGAGCATTGTTCGGCAACAAGAGCGCCTCCCGCTCCAGAAGCGAGCTGATCATCTTCATGACGCCGCACGTCATCCTGGACGAATCGGATTTGATCGAAGCCAGCAATGAGCTGAAAGACCGCGTAAAGCGCCTGCAACGCTATGTGAAAGAACTCTAACTAAATACATAAAGATAGGGCGCAATCCCCCGCTCACCCCCCTATTTTCCCCGTTCGGCGGCAGGATTGAGCCGTTTTAGCCCAGTCCCTCTCCCGAGTGCGTCCAAGTAGTACTTTTTGCTTGACTTGGCTACCCGGTGGATGGTATCAAAGTAGATGACTGCGTCCAGGGTTTCAAGAGCAGTTCTGTAGTCCGATATCAAGGGCAGGGCGGTAATCATAGCCGTCTTCCCGCGAGCACGTAAAGTTGTAGTACAGAGAAGTCGATCAAGAAATGAGCTGTAGTTAGAGAGCAGTCGAGCGGAATCAGCCAGTCGTGAAGTTGGGCTGGGAGCTCGGTTCCCGAGGCTTGCGGTAAGGGATCATCGAATCTCGAAGCTAAGGGGATGCAATTGAGGCTCAGGTTGAAGAAGAAACTTCCATCAATTCAATTTCACAATTTCATCTAAGGAGAAGGAAATGGCAGATTTTCGTAAAATGCTCTATGCGTTTGCCCTCGTGGCGCTGCTCACAGCGCTGACGGTACCGGCAGCCGCGCAAGGTATGAACTGTACGTCGCCGACCGGGGCCCCCGCGGCCATCCGGCAAGGCGGGTTCACAGAGATGGTCGGGTACATGGACATCGAGTGCGAATCCCAGATCGCAAATACGTCCACCCCGGCAAACCAGGGCGTGAAGCAGGGCACGCTTCGCATCAAGGTGACCGGCACCACGTTCACCAGCAAGGTCGTCAGCACCAGCGGCGCCACTTTGGTGGAATCCCTGTTGTTGGTCGACAAGCCGACGCCGACGTCCAGGCTGGGCGACGCCCCTCCGTATTATGGTCAATTACCGTGCGGAACGGCGAGCAATGATAGCAGCCCCGGCCTCCCCGGTGTTTGCAACATCATTTCGACCGGCGATCCGGATCAGACCTATGATGGAAATCCGGTCCAGTCAGGCGCCGGTGGTTGCAGCGCCGGTTTCGGTTGCGGGCGTCCCAATATCTTCCAGGGCCGGCAGTCCACCGACACGGCGACGTGTCCGGTTGCCACCTGCGTTGAGTTTAAGGCCGTTCCGCTGGATCCTCCGGGAACCAACAAGAAACGCGTGTTCCGCTTCACCAACTTCCGCGTCAACGCGGCAGCTCTGGCGGTCGGTTCCATCGTGCTGCTTTCCGTCAGCGTAGTGGACAGCCAGACCGCCTTCAATCTGCCTCTCGAAAAGAGAGCGGAAGTAGCGGAAGTGGTTGCCTCCGCCCCGTCCACCAGCTTTAACACCAACTCGGAATTCGTATTGTGCGAGTCGGAAGATGAATCACACGCCGGCGCGGTAGTCATTTCGGAAGGCACTGGCGGCTCCGGCATCTGGCGCGCACGCAATACGGTTGTCCAGCGCGTGAACAGCAGCGACTACATTGGTAATAACTTTACCAATTACAGCGGCGGCACAACGATCTCGGCGAGCGACGACCCGCAGAACAATCCGGACGGCGGCTATTTCACCGAGAGCGGATTCACCTTCGGATGCGGCTTATTGGACGGTTGCTCCACCATTTCGGGCGCAACAACTTTAGGCAATGGTCTATGGGCGGCTGGCGTTGCCTCAACGGGCACTTTGCTGGCTTTCCCGGTGACGTCATCGCCTGCCGGGGTTTCTGTTTCCTGGCCGTCCACTGTCCCTCTCGTCAGCGGCAGCACGACCACCGGCTTCCTGCGCCTTGTTTCGCATTCTTTTAGCAACATCGTGATCTATGAAGTCGGTCACACGCAGCCGTTTCTGAACGAGACCGCAACGATCATACCTCATATCACCTACACCGCGATCATCGTGGGCCCCGTCTCTTACAGCGCGGGTTCGGCGATCCTCGCTCCCTACGGATCCTCGGTGAACGGAGTGTTCACCCCGGGAACCACTTCCGCGCAATGGCCGCGCTTCGCCGGCTCTCTGGGCGCGGCGAACCAGACGCTGTTCGAAATCGGAAGCTGCACCTGCAACCTGCTGTTCCCGTGGGTGGTCTCGAACAATCAATACGTCACTGGCTTTGCCGTATCCAACACTTCGAAGGATCCGACCAACGCCGGTTTGAGCCCGCTGACGGCTTACACCGCTGTGCAGCAGGCCGGCAAGGTGTCGCTGTACCTGTTCGGCACCAATTCCGCCGGGACCTCAACGGTTGCTGCCCAGGCGGCGAGCAGCCCGAGCCCGTCCATCGCTTCCGGCACTTCGGCGACGTTCATCGTCGGCGGTGTTTCCGGCGGCTTCCAGGGTTATGCCATCGCGCAGGCGGAGTTCCAATACTGCCATGGTGTAGCCTTCCTGTTCAGCTCGACCACCGGCATTCCGCCGATGTCGTACCTGGGCTTGGTCATGGATAAGGCCGACAACAGGCGCGGCTGGTACGAAGGCGGCTACGGCTCTGAACACAGCAGTTCCGGCAATGGCGAACTGCCAAGAACCGTCAACAAACAGTCTGATCGTATGGATAACTAGTCCAAGACGACGTAGTGAAGGGAAAGGGAGGGCTTCGGCCCTCCCTTTTTTTGTTTGCACGAACCTCATGCGCGAGCGCAGTGAGGGTTTTGTTCTTACCTTCTGGCTTCCTGAATCTGAAGAACAGCCAGAATCTGTCGAACAAGCGTGCCGATCTCCGCGAAATTCACTGGATCGCAACCCGCCAGCGCCGGACTTGCTGCGTTTGAATTGTCCACCATGAGTCCGAACATCGTGTCCACAACCTGCTCGCCAGGGCTCAGCGCACGGTGAGGCATGGGAACCGAGCCGGGGCCGGTCGCCACCGGGATCTGCGCGCTCACCCACGAGTAGTCTCCAGGGCCACTGCTGATCCACTTCCCGGGATGGCCGATCCCGAAGGCGTTGCGCTGATCCAACAGACGGGCCCCGGACGGAGCGGTGGCAATGCCGCCACCGATGTAATAAACGCGGTGATCGGCATCGGCGAACTCCACGCGCACGGGCGTATCGATTCCCCTGAGCAAATCGGCAACCGACAGTTCCATCACCGGGGGCCTCGTACCGGTGTCGCGGCCGATCTCATCAGCGAGAGCCTCGGCCTCGGCGAGCGTACAGTGGTCGGCCGCACGATATGACAGCCGCGTGGGGTTGATGGCTCCCACCCAAAACGTTGTTGCTCCCACCGTGTTCGGATGGTAACGGGGAAACCTGAATTCGCCCGGGAGATTCACGCTTTCCGGGGCCGCATCCTGGAACGTCTCGCGCGGCGGCTTGCTCCCGGGGCCGATCACACGGGTGAAGGAACCGGTGGCGCCGTCGGATTTCCAGTTCTTCATGGGCTTGCCGGGATCCGGTGGCGGGGCTTGCACGCCAAACTGAGCCAGGTAGCTCTCACGAGTGTAGATGGGGAACAACGCCAGGGCCTCATCGAGCGGCCTCATGCAGGTATGCTCCCGTTACCGTGCCGCGCCGTCCTTTTTGGCTCCGTCCATTGAAACAAGGGCGCCGGCGTGACCGGCACCTGCTTGGGAATGCTCATGATGAATTCTAACCTCCGGTCTCATCATGCACGCCAGCGGGTGGAACACGCATCCCAGCGTGGATCAACCCGTTATCCAGAAGCAATTTAGAGCAACGGAGAAACGGAGAAACGCAGACGGCTTATCGCTATTTCCCGCTTAAGGTCACGGGAATGTTGTACACTCTGCCGAACGGCTGCACAGTGAGCCGGAGGGTAGTATACTTCGCTCCGATTGAATCGGGCGTGTAGCTCACCTTGACGCGAACATCCTCATTCGGCTTGACCTGGACATTCGCCGCGTCGATGGAAATCGATTCCATGGGAATCATCTTGTCCACCGTCAACTGGACCATTCCGGGCGCCCCGTTGTGGAACACAATCTCTTCCACCGACGCCGTACCTTCGACAAAAGTAATCGCTTTCCTGTTCACCAACATCCCTGAAGTAAGCTTCGCCGCCGCCGCCGCTACGGCCGCCGGGCTCAGATCCGCAGGCAACGCAGCCGGCGATGAGGCCGTGGTTTCGGGGCCACCGGAAGGAGCCGGGATATTACCAAACGGAGTATCGATGGTGGCCGGATCATGGTACCAAACCCATTTGCCTTCCTCGATCTTCCAGCGGTCGAACATGGGTATTTCCAGCGAAAACGATTGCCCCAGCGTCTGCACAGTGCGCTTCGTGGAGCTCTTTACAGTGGCCTTGGCGAAACCGTCCGAGTATTCGACCGATTCGATCTTGAACGAAAGGATCTTCGCTTTGGTTGAGGCGAAATACCAGTCCTTGGATTCCTCGGCCACCAGATCGAACGATTTCCGGAAGCTGCCGTCCACCTGGTATTGGAGAAACTGGGTGGCCCGCTCGCGGAGCGCCTGCTCGACTTCCGTAGGAGGCGCTGGCACGGCCGGCGCCGCAGCCGCCTGGTCTTGCGCGCGCGCCACCATGGCTCCAAATATGGGCGCGAACACGATGGAAAGCAGGAACAGGGCGGTACGTGATACAGAGCTCCGGAATGCCATACAAAACCCTCGAGAAAAGCTTGGCTGGGACGCAGGGACTCGAACCCCGATACGCAGATCCAGAGTCTGCAGTCTTACCATTAGACGACGTCCCAAGGTTCCTTTTCATTTTACCTTACCGCCTTGCCGGGCCGCGCGCGAAAGTGTGTGAGGCGCGGGCGACGCCCCGTAGTCCGTCGTAGTTCGCCGGTTCCGTGCTTCCGCCAAGCTTCTTCCTGCGTGGGACAGGTCCGTGGCCTGTCGATCGGATCAGACTAACAGGCTACGGAACTCTCCTACGGTGCAGACCGCATGCTCTACTGGTGGCGGCGATGGCTCTGCCGCCATGCTGACACGTTAGGGACGGATTACCGGCACCCGCCGTGGCGGGGCAAACCGCTCGTACCTGGCGAACGATGGCTACCGGATAATAAAACTTGCGCCCCTTTGTTCCGCTCTTCACCAACCGGCACCTTTCTACTATCGCCGGGAATTTTTGGCCGCGGACGCGGAGTGCCGAGCGCTGGCCCGTGCGCGATGTGATCTATGAGCCTGAACCCGGCGTTCAGGTTCTGGTGCGGACGCAGATTCCCGAGCGGCCCAAGGGTGAGTTGATTCTGGCGCACGGCCTGGAGGGGTCCAGCGAATCGGGCTACATGCTCAGCATGGCGGCTGCCGCGCTTCAGGCCGGCTACGCCGCGCACCGTTACAACATGCGCGGATGCGGGGATTCACCGTGGACTCGCCAGGCAAATTATCATTCGGGACAGACCACCGACCTGTTGGCGATCGCGAGCGAGCGCAAGCGCGCCAGTGGGCTGCCCGTTTACGTGGTGGGATTCTCGCTGGGCGGCAACATGGTGTTGAAGCTGGCCGGAGAATTGGGCGACCAGGGCGGCGATGTGCTGGCGGGCGTATGCTCCGTCTCGCCCCCCATCGATCTGGCGAAGAGCGTTGCGGAAACCGCGCGCCCGCACAATTTTCTTTACCAGAACCGCTTCGTCGGCCGGCTGAAGGACCGCGTACGAAGGCGTCATCCGATGGCGCCGGATCTATTTCCGCTGGAGCATCTTCCGAAAGTGAAATCCATCTACGATTTCGACGATTACTATACCGCGCGCATTTTCGGATTCGGACGCGCGGACAACTATTATGCCACGCAGTCCTCGAATCAATTTCTGCACAGGATTCGCGTACCCACGCTGGTGGTTCACGCCAACGACGATCCGCTGATCCCCAAGTCGATCTACGGCCACGCGGCGTTTCGCGAGAATCCAGCGCTGCAACTGATCGAGACCGAGCACGGCGGCCATTTAGGATTTCTTGCGCGCGAGCGGCCCCGGTTTTGGCTGGACGGCCTGATGGTGCAATGGATGAACCAAGGCGCGGACAAGACACTTTTTTCAAGCGGATCGCCTATCCTGAATCCATGATTGGCCTTATGCGTTGTTCTCACCGTTTCGCGAGTGGAGTCCTGCTTCTGGCGGCAT
This sequence comes from Candidatus Sulfopaludibacter sp. SbA3, assembly GCA_945861255.1. GTDB lineage: Bacteria > Acidobacteriota > Terriglobia > Bryobacterales > Bryobacteraceae > Palsa-187. The sequence continues at coordinate 3,849 of CAMAUG010000045.1, read as the reverse complement.
GTTCCGCCCATGGACAATCCCTTTCCGTCGATTTGCGGGACGCATTGGCGCGAGCCCGCGCTTACAACCAGCAATTTCTGGCATCGACGACGGGCGCGGCTTTGGCCCAAGAGGATCGCGTCCAGTTCAAGAGGGCGTTGCTGCCGCAGGCCGCGCACGTCAGCCAGTATGTCTACACGGAAGGCAATGGGACTCCCGCAGGAGTGTTCGTCGCCAACAACGGCGTGCACGAATACAGCGAAGTGGCGCTGGTGCATGCCGACGTTTATGCTCCGGGGAAGCTGGCCGAGTACCGCCGCGCGCAGGCGGCCGAGTCAGCGGCCCGCGCGCGCCGTGATATTGCGTTGCGTGGTCTTTCTACAGTGGTGGTGCAGAACTACTATGCGGTGATCGGCACTCAACGGCGCCTGGAAAACGTCCGTCAAAGCGTGCAGGAAGCGCAGCGTTTTCTGGACATCACGTCAAAACAGGAACAAGGCGGCGAAGTGGCGCACACCGACGTGATTCGCGCGCAGCTTCAAGTGCGGCTGCGCCAGCGCGAGCAGCTGGACACTGAAAACGCCGTTCAACATGCGAAACTGAATCTCGGCGTCATGCTATTTCAGGACATCACTCAGACCTACGAAGCTGTGGACGATCTGGGCTCGGACAAGCCGCTTCCTCCAGGCGTGCAAGTGGAAACGGCGGCATTTTCGAATAATCCGGCGCTGCGCGCGGCGGAGGCGAATGTCCAGCAAGCCGGCTATAGCGTGAAATCCACGCGGGCGGCCTACCTGCCGCTGGTCTCGGTGGATTACTTCTACGGGATCAATGCCAATCAATTCGCCATCCATAATCCGGATGGGCAGCGAAACCTGGGGTCGGTTGTGCAAGGGACCATGACGGTTCCGGTGTGGAACTGGGGCATTACCCGAAGCCGCGTAAGGCAGGCCGAGCTGGTCCGGCAACAAGCGGAAACAGAGCTGACGCTGGCGCGGCGGCAAGTGCAGGCCGACGTGCGCGGCTTCTCGTTTGAAGCGCAAACGGCGCGGACGCAACTGGAATCTCTACGCGGCTCCATGGATCTTGCGGCGGAAAGCGTGCGTCTCACGTTGCTGCGGTATCAGGCCGGGGAATCGACGGCGCTGGAAGTAGTGGATACGCAGAGCACGCTGGCACAGGCACGTAACGACTATGCGGACGGGCTGGCCCGCTACCGTCTTGCGCTGGCGAACATCGAAGTACTGACGGGCGCGTTATGACGGCACAAACGGCGATGGTGAAGTACCGGGCCGGCGTGCTGCTCCTGGCCGTGGCGCTGGCGGCATGTTCCTCCAAGCCTGAAGAGCCGGCCGAATCCCAGCCTGTGGCGCCGGTGCAGGTGGCGGAGGTCACGGTCGGCACCGCGCGGCGAATCATAGTGGCGGACGGCATTTTGCGAGCCATCGATCAATCGACGATCGTTCCCAAGATTAACGCTCCGGTGACCAAATTTTACGTCAACCGCGGCGACCATGTGACCAAGGGCCAGGTGTTGGCGGACTTGGAAAGCCGTGACCTGGCGGCGGCGGTGGCGGATGCCAAAGGCTCACTCGAACAGGCGCTGGCGACGTCGCGCAACGTGTCGGCCGGCAATGTTCCGCAGGAGATCGTCAAAGCGCAGCAGGACGTGCAAGCCAGCAGGCAAGCGTTGGACGCTGCGCGGAAGGTGTTCGAGAGCCGCCAGCAATTGCAGCAGCAGGGCGCGCTGGCGCAGAGACTGGTGGATGAGGCGGGCGTCGCTTTCGCGCAGGCCCAGGGCCAGTACGAGACGGCCCGGAAGCACCTGGAATCGGTGGAAGGCGTTTCGCGCATTGAGGACGTGAAAGCTGCCGAGGCCCAGGCGGCTTCCGCGAAAGGAAAGCTGGAGGCAGCGGAGGCGCAGCTTTCGTTTGCGCAGATCCGCAGCCCCGTTTCCGGAGTGGTCGCGGATCGCGCTTTGTTTCCCGGGGAGATGGCGCAAGCCGGCATGCCGATGATCACCGTGATGGATGTTTCGAGCGTGACCGCGCGCGTGCAGGTTCCTTTGGCTGAAGCCGGGTACGTGAAGGTGGGCCAGAACGCCATCATCCAGGCCGTGGATAGCCGGATGCAGGCGCAAGGCACGGTCACCGTGGTGAGTCCCGCGGTGGACCCCAATAGCACCACCGTAGAGGTGTGGGTTCAGGCGAAAAATCCAGGCGAGAAGCTGCGGCCGGGGGCCACCGTCCGCGCGACGATCCAGACGGAGACCATCGCGAGGGCGCTGATGGTGCCTGCGGGAGCGGTGCTGCCCGCATCCGGCGGCGGTACCGCCGTGATGTTCGTGGATGCCGAGTCCGTCGCCCATGAGAAGAAGGTGACGGTGGGTGTCCGAGGGGCGGACACGGTCCAGATTCTCCAGGGCGTGGAAAAGGGCGACAAGGTGGTGGTACAGGGCGGCGTCGGTCTGGCGGATGGCGCCAAAGTTCGCATCGAGAAGGCCGGCGAGCATGAGTAGCGAGGATCCCGAAGTACACGCGGCATTGGCGGTCGAGCATTGGTCCGCGCGTCACCGCAAATCGATCCTGTTCACGATCGTCGCGGTGATCGCCGCCGGCGTCTATCTGGCCTTCACGATTCCGGTGTCGGTTTTTCCGGAAACGGATTTTCCGCGCATCGTGGTGGGGGCCGACAACGGCGTGATGCCGATCGACCAGATGCTGGTGATGGTGACGCGGCCGATCGAAGAGGCCGTGAACACCGTGCAGGGTCTGGAGACTGTGAAATCTACTACCAGCCGGGGCTCGGCGGAAGTCAGCCTGTACTTTTCCTGGCGCGTGGACATGGCTCAGACGTTGCAGTTGGTCAACGCGGCATTGGAACGCGCCCAACCCGTGCTTCCTCCGACGACGAAAATCGCGACCAACCGGCTTACCTTCGCGGTGTTTCCGATTGTCGGATACAGCCTGACGTCGGACGCCGTTTCGCAGACCCGGCTATGGGAAATCGCCACGTATGAAATGAAGCCGCGCCTGAATCGGCTGAACGGCGTCTCCACGGTGGTGGTGCAGGGCGGGCAGGAGCCGGAGTTCGAGATTCGCCCGAATCCGGCGAAGATGCTGCAGGCGGGCGTGACGGTGCCTGCCTTACTGGAAGCCGTGCGCCGCAGCAATCTGATTGATTCGCCGGGATTGATCGAAGCCAATCACCAACTGGTGCTGGGACTGGTTTCCGGACAGGCACGGACGCTGGCCGAGATCGCCGGAATCGTAGTGAAGACCACGGCCGCGGGGCTGCCGGTCAAGATCGGCGACGTCGCCACGGTGGACAATTCGGTGAAGCCGGTTTACACCATCGTGACCGCCAACGGGAAGCCCGCCGTGCTGCTCAACATCAGCCGGCAGTTCGATGGCAACACGGTAGCGGTCGCCGACGAAGTGCACGCGGAAATCGCGCGCATCCGGGCAACGCTTCCCAAGGGCGTGGTGTTGACGCCGTTCTACGATCAATCCGAGATTGTCAACGATTCCATCCGCAGCGTGCGCGACGCGATCCTGATCGGACTGGTTTTGGCAGGATTGATCATGATCGTATTCCTGCGGGACTCGGGAACGTCGCTGGTGGCGGGGCTGGTGATCCCCGCCACCGTGGCGATCACGTTCATCGTATTGCGTGTGTTGGGGCAGACGTTCAATCTGATGACGCTGGGGGGGCTGGCGGCCGCGGTGGGACTGGTGATCGACGACGCGATCGTGGTGGTGGAGAACATCGCCGTGCACCGCGGAGCGGGCCACAGCCGCCGGGGTTCGATTGAGAGCGCGCTGCGGGAGATTACCAGGCCGTTGATCGGCTCCACCGTCACACCCATTG
>CAMAUG010000044.1 GCA_945861255.1 Candidatus Sulfopaludibacter sp. SbA3 | reverse complement strand
CCGTATTCCCCGCCGGCCATGCCCACCACGATCTTGTCCTTGAGCGCGAGCGGCGCCGCGGTCATTGAATGGCCTAACTTCGGGTCGGCCACCTCGGTATCCCAGCGCACAATTCCGGATTTCATGTCGAGCGCCACCACATGAGCGTCGTACGTGCTGACGTAAATCATGTCGCCCAAAATCGCCACGCCGCGGTTCATGGGGCCGCAGCATCCGCGCACGGTCTTCGGGAGAGTGCGCACGTACTTCCACAGCGGCCGGCCGGTTAAGGTATCGAGCGCCGTCACGCTGCCACCCGGCTCGCTGAGGTACATGATGCCATCCACCACCAAGGGCGAAGTCTCCACGCGGTCGGTCGAACGGATCTGATAGACCCAGGCGGGGCGCAAACGCGCGACGTTCGCGGCAGTAATCCGACTCAGGCCCGAGTAGCGATGCGAGCTATAGTTGCCGGAGTAGGTGAGCCAATTGCCGGGCTCAGATTCGGCCTGGCGCAGGCGGTCGTAGGAAACCTGCGCCGTGAGCGGCAGGATAGCGGCCAACAAACACAGTGCTCGTTTCATCCAGAGTGCTCGTTTCATCCAGAGTGCTCGTTTCATTGATTACCTCGCAGGGAAACTAAATAGGCGACCAGATCATCCACTTCGGAGGGCGATAGCGTTCCACGAAGACTCGGCATGGGGGATTTGCCCGTATCCCTCTGCAACTCTTTCAAGTCTCCTTTAATGAAAGAGTGCACGCCTCCGTTCAGATCCTTAACCTGGATACTGACGATATCCTCGTTGAGCCGCAAGCCGGTGATGCGGGTGCCTTCCTTAGTGACCAGCCGCACCTGCAAGAATCCTTTGGGCAGCGCGGATTCCGGATCGAGAAGCGCGGCGCGCAAGTAGGTTGCGCTGCGGCGCGAGCCGACGTCGGTGAGCTCGGGGCCGAGACTTCCCCCTTGCCCGCCGATAATGTGACATTGCGCGCAACGGCCCTTGGTTCGATACAAGTCCTGACCGCGCTTCGGATCTCCCGGCACCGTTTCAGGAGTCAGGCGGCCCAGACTGCGCACATACGCCGCAAGCTGCCATGTTTCACGGGTATCCAAAGCGTAGCCGGCGGGCATTTCAGTTCCCTTGATTCCATCGCGAATCAGAATGAAAAGAGATTCGTCGTCCGGAGCTCGCCGTAAACGAGGTTGCGCCAGAACAGCGCCCAACCCGCCTTCGCCTTTCGAGCCGTGGCATCGCGCGCATTGTCCCATGAACAAATTCTGGCCATTTTGCACGTCGGCGGGTGTTGCGAAGGGATTCTTTTTCGGGACCACGTATTCGGGATCGACCTGTGCCACGGCCCACAGCGGGACGCAAAGCAGCATGCATACGAGACGCATCCGGAGTCTCCTTTTCTTGCTAACTGAGCATTATGATAACAGCACGCCAGTTGTGGGTGGCGCCGCTTGCGCGCACGGCCGGGGTGGCCGCGGAGGACTGACGCCACCGGCAACGAATCGGCGGGCCAAGCGAATGAAGGCTGATCGATCACGGCGAGCAAAGGGTGCCGGGGGCGGCGCACGGCTGCTTCACAGCCTTTGCCCTCGGGCCCTTTTGGGCGTCTGGCGTGCGTTCAGCACGTCCACCAGCATGTCAACGTCCAGCGCCTCGGCTCCGCTTGCCAACGCCTTGCTTAACGGCGCGGTGGTGGACTTGCGATGGACCACGCTCAACCGCACGGCCGCACGGCTGGAAATGGAGCGGCGCAGCGACAGCAGCGGCCCCGCCATCGCCGGGTGGACGGTCTTCGACGCTTTACACTCCAGCATCCACAGACCGCCGGCGTGAGGAAACAGAAAGTCTACTTCCAGCCCCTGCTGGTCGCGAAAATGGTAAAGCTCTTTGCGGCGGCCTTGATTTACCTGGCTCTTCAGGATCTCTGCGGCGACGGACCCCTCGAACAGGGCGCCCAGGAACGGGGACCGGTCTAACTCCGCCTGGGTCGTGATTCCCAACAGGTGGCACGCCAAGCCGGAATCTCCGATGTAAACCTTCGGTGACTTGATCAGGCGTTTGCCGAAATTCTCAAAGTAGGGCGGCACCAGCATGATCTGCCCGGTGATCTCAAGGATGTGCAACCAGTCCCCCACCGTGGGAACGGAAACGCCCAGCGGCGCCGCCAGATCGGTCTTGTTCAAAATCTGCCCGTGGCGGCTGGCCAGCAGCGCAAGGAAACGCCGGAACGTAACAAGGTCGCGCACGTTTGTGATGGCGCGAACGTCGCGCTCCAGGTACGTCTGCAGGTAGGAACTGAACCACAAAGCCCGCCCGGAGGGACGCGCAAGCACCTCCGGGTAGCCGCCCAATAGAAGGCTGGCGCGGTCCGTCTCGGCGCGGCTCAGTGGAAGTAGTTGAAGGATGGCCGCGCGTCCCGCCATTGACTCGCTCACGCCGCGCATTAAGGGGGCTTCCTGGGAGCCGGTAAAGAGCCATCGACCCATGTCCCGCGGACTGGAATCAATGCGTGTCCGGATGTAGGGGAGCAGCTCCGGTACGTTCTGAATTTCATCGAACAGGACGGGCAAACGGAGTTCCTCGAGCAGAGCCCTGGGGTCGGAACGCGCCCGGGCCTGGATATCGGGATCCTCCAGCAGCACGTAGCGGGCTCGTGGGAACAGCTTGCGTAATAATGTCGTTTTCCCGGCCCGGCGAGGCCCGGTAACCACCACGGACGGGAAATGGCGGCTGGCCTCGAGGAGGGTTGGCTCGATGGCGCGGCGAAAGAAACGCATATGAGAATTATAAACTATAAGTTTAGATTTCTCAATACTGACTGCTTCAGGGGTTGGTGGGCGGATCAACCACAGATCTCGCCCAGATAGCCCGCGCCGCCGCAGTAGGTCACGTCCTGAATCTGCATCAAGATGCCGTCCGGGTCCGTGAAGTACAGCTCCGGAGTTCCTCCCTTGGCGCCACCGCGATCTTCCATGCGCATGGTCACGTACGACACCAGGGGGCCTGGCTGTCCGCTGAGGCTACCTCGCGGTTTGACGCCAAAATCGGCGAGCGCCTTGAGCACTTTATCCGGGTTAAAGTCCGGCATGGTGAAGCAGCCATGCGCAATCCGAGGAGCCGCCGGCGATACGCGGCCGGTAGGCGCCATGGCGACGAATTGACGGCTGCCACCAACGGCCAGAAGAGGCATGGCGCCTTGCTGCGCCTGCACTGGCAAGCCGAAGGCACTTTGATAAAAGGCCGTTGAGCGCTGTGGGTCGGAAACACCCAAAGTAAAATGGCTGAGATCGCGGATGGCAAGGAGCCCTCCCGTTGGCGCCGCCTCGGGCGGGGAACAGACGTTACCCAACGCGCCTGCACCACCGCAATAGCTGACATCCTGAAGTTGCACGACAATACCGTCGGGATCGCCCAAATAGAGTTCAGGCGTGCCATTCTTATCGCTGCCCGCGGTAGGACCGCGCATGCGCACCCATGTCTTCATGGGCCCTGAGTCACCCTTGGTCACCCCATGGCCGGCAAGCGCACGGGTGAGCCGGTCGACGCTGAATTGATCGACGGTCATGCAGAAGTGGGCGATGCCGGGCGGGGCGTTCGAGCCACCCTGCGCCAGGCTGATGTATTGCGGACCGGACCCAATTCGGAGCCCCATCGAAACCCCCTGGCGATGTTGCACGGGCAGACCGAAGAGTCCCTGGTAGAATTCCACCGAGCGCTTCCGGTCTGAAACGGTGAGGGTCATGTGGCTGAGTGAGCGCACACGAATCGGCTGCTTGCTGGATTGCGCCACCAGACTGGAGGCGGCGGTCAGCAAGGGCAGTGAAAGAAGCGCTTGCCTTCGGGTGATTGATTGGACTCTCATGATTCGTCTATTCTACTGTTTCTGCCCCCGTGGCCGCCTCCACCAACGCAAGCCCCCAAGCACCGCTTGTTCCCTGCCCCGGACCACTGTATACTGCTGTCAGTTGGGCACTTGCAATGTTTTTCACGAACGTCGCAGGCGCACCACGCTGGTCCTGATTGGAGTGCGGGAAATGTTCAGGCTGGATACGCGGCGGCGAGCGCGTGTAGACACATCCTTTGTAGGCGGGCCCCTGGTCACGCTGCTGGGCGGCCTCTTCACCAGCGTGGCCGTGTTGAGCGGACAAACACCTGCCCCTTCGCCCATGCAGGAGTCCCAGGCCGCGCTCACGAAATATTGCGTCACCTGCCATAACGAAAAGCTGCGCACCGGAGGGCTGACGCTGGATACGCTCGATGCCGCGCGGCCCAGCGCTCACCCGGAAACGTGGGAGCGCGTGATCCGCCGGCTCCGCACCAGCACGATGCCGCCGCGAGGGATGCCGCGCCCCGATACCGCGACGTATGACCGGGTGGCGGGATGGCTTGAATCTGAAATCGACCGCGCCGCCGCGGCCCGTCCGAATCCAGGGCGCAGCAACACTGTGCACCGTTTGAATCGCACCGAATACAATAACGCGGTTCACGATCTGCTGGCGCTGGACCTGGACGTGCGCCCCATGCTGCCGGGCGACGACACCGCCGATGGCAGCTTCGACAATAACGCCGATGTGCTCACGGTGACGACTTCGCACCTGGAACGGTTCATGTCCGTCGCGCGCCAGATTACGCGCCTGGCGACGGGCCTGCCGCCCGCTAAAGCGGTGATGGAAACGTTTGAAGTTCCCCTGCACGTGACGCAAGACGACCGGCAAAGCGAAGATCTGCCGTTCGGCTCGCGCGGCGGAATCGCGGTTCGCCACCAGTTTCCGGCCTCGGGCGAGTATCGCATCAAGGTTCGCCTCCGCCGCCAGTATCAGGATTACATCATGGGCATGGGCTGGCCGCAGAACATCGAAGTGCGCATCGACGGCAAGCTGGCCAAGCGCTTCACCATCGGCGGAGAGGCCAAAGGAAAACCGTCGCCCGCCAGTTTCGCCGGCGCGGGAAATTCGTTCGGCGACCCCGATTGGGAAAAATACATGGCTTCCGCCGACGATGCGTTGCAGGTGAGCGTGCCGGTGGAGGCGGGGCCGCGCGTGATCGGCGTGTCTTTCGTTCGCGAGATGTGGGAGCCGGAATTTGTGCCGCAGCCGCTGCAACGCGGGCGCGTGCTGACCAACGACGAAGTGTATATGGAGCACGCCGCTGTCGGCGCGGTGCAGATCGACGGCCCTTATCAAGTCTCCGGCCCGGCGCGCGATACGCCCAGCCGGCGCGCGATCTTTGTGTGCCAGCCAAAGACCGCCGCCGAGGAAAGACCGTGCGCGGCGAAGATCCTCAAGAGAATGGCCCGGCTGGCTTATCGCCGCACGGCGGCCGATGGCGACGTGCAGGCATTGCTCACATTTTTCGACACCGGCCGGAAGGATGGAGGCAGCTTTGAGGCGGGGATTCAATTCGCGCTCGAGCGGCTGCTGGTGGATCCCGAATTCCTGTTGCGTGTCCAGAGAGACCCGCCAGGCGTGGCGCCCGGGCAAGCCTACCGGCTGAGCGGATTGGAGCTGGCCTCGCGCTTGTCGTTCTTCTTATGGGGCAGCATCCCGGACGAGCCACTGCTCGACCTGGCCGAGACCGGGAAACTCTCGGACCCGCGTGACGCGCGTATTCTGGGGCAACAGGTGAAGCGTATGCTGGCCGATTCGCGCTCCACCCGCGCGCTGGTTGACGATTTCGCGGCGCAGTGGTTGAATTTGCGGCGCGTGCCGGAAGTGGTGGTGGACCCGCGCTACTATCCCAACTTCGACGAAACGCTGCTGGAAGCCTTCCAACAGGAAACGGGACTGTTCATCGCCAGCACGCTGCGGGAAGACCGCGGCATCATGACGCTGATCAGCGCCGATTATACGTTCGTCAATGAGCGGCTGGCCCGGCACTACGGAATCCCCGGCGTCTACGGCAGCCGTTTCCGCAAGGTCACGCTGCCCAATGCAAGCGAACGCGGAGGCTTGCTGGGGCACGGAGCGCTGCTTGCGGCCACTTCGTACCCGGACCGGACCTCGCCAGTGCTGCGCGGAAAATGGCTGCTGGATAACATTTTCGGCATGCCGCCGCCGCCTCCACCGCCCGGCGTCAGCACCACGCTCGCCGATACCAAGCGAGGCGCGCGCCCCCCGACTATTCGAGAGCGGCTGGAGCAGCATCGCAACAACGCAGTGTGCGCCACATGCCATGCGGTGATTGATCCCATGGGTTTTGCTCTCGAAGGCTTCGATGTGCTGGGCGGCCGGCGCACGAAGGATGAAGCGGGCAATCCGGTGGACACAGCGGGCGCGTGGCCCAGTGGCCGGAAGATCGACGGCTTTGCGGGTCTGCGCGCGATGCTGGCGGATAACCCCGAAGCCTTCGCCGGGACGGTGACCGAAAAGCTGTTGTCCTACAGTCTGGGCCGCAGGCTGGAATATTATGACCGGCCCGCGGTAAGGAAGATCGTCCGCGATGCCGCCGCGCAGGATTACCGGTGGTCCGCGCTGATTGCGGGCATTGTGCAGAGTCCCGCGTTTCAGATGCGCGCGGCGCGGGCTTCGAATTCGCGGGCTTCAAATTAGCATTGTGGGCCGGGCGGCCCCCCGGGTGTGCCCGGCCGCGAGTTCAGGTAAGATGAGATCGTCAGTGGGACTGGCAAGGAGAGCATACTTATGACCCGGAAATCGCTTCCTCGGCGAACCGTTCTGCGCGGTATAGGCGCGACGCTGGCATTGCCCTTCCTGGACGCCATGTTCCCGGCGATGGGCCAGACCACCCGCAAACCAGTGCATCGCTTTCAGGCGATCTACGTTCCGAACGGAATGGCCATGGAGTATTGGTCGCCCGCGAAAGAGGGCGCGGACTTCGCAATGACGCCGATCCTGGAGCCGCTGGCGCCCTTCCGGAACCAGATGCTGGTGCTCTCCGGCATACGGAGCAGTTGGAACTATATTCACGCGGGCGCGTCGGGATCATTCTTGACCGGCACCACGCGCGGCGGCAAGACCGAAGTAGAAATTCTGGCCGACGTGTCCATGGACCAACTGCTGGCGCGGAGGTTCGGCAAGGACACGCAGCTTGCCTCGCTGGAGTTATCGATGGACGCCCCCAATAACGCGGGCGCATGCACGGGCAACTTGAGCTGCGCATACACGCACACGATTTCCTGGCGCAGCCCGACGCAGCCATTGCCCATGGAGCACAATCCGCGCGCCGTCTTCGAAAAACTGTTCGGGGACAGCGGCAGCACGGACGGCGCGGCGCGCGCGGCGCGGCTCCGCCAGCACCGCAGCATCCTGGACTCGGTGACCGGCAAGCTAGCCGGTTTGAAGAAAGAAGTGGGGCCGCAGGATCAACTGAAGGTGGATGAGTACACCGAAGCGGTGCGCGATGTGGAGCGGCGCATTCAGCGGGCCGAGGAACAGAGCAACATCGAATTGCCCCTGATGGAGCAGCCGCAAGGCGTGCCCGCATCGTTCGAGGATCATATCGCCCTTATGTTCGATTTGCAATTACTGGCGCTGCGCAGCGATCTGACGCGCGTCGTCACGTTCATGATCGGCAAGGAGCAGAGCCCCCGATCCTATCCGCAGGTGGATGTGGCCGAAGCGCACCATCCACTCTCCCACCACAACCAGCAGCCGAGCCTGATCGAGAAGTTATCCAGGATCAACCGGTATCACACGACGCTGCTCGCCGGGTACCTGGCGAAGCTGCGCGCCACGCCGGACGGCGACGGTTCGTTGCTGGATCACATGACGATGATGTACGGCGCGGGCATTTCCAATAGCGATCGGCATTCCGGCCAAAATCTGCCGCTGCTGTTGCTGGGCGGCGGAGCCGGGAAGCTGAAAGGCGGCCGCCACCTGAAATTCGCCGACAAGCCATCCATCGCGAACCTGCTGGTTACACTGATGGACAAGTTGGACGTGCCCGTCGATCACGTGGGCGGCAGCACGGGCAAGCTTCCCATCGATACGCTCGCCGGAGTATAAACGTGCATTCACGGCGCCTGTTGATCATTGGCTTGACTGCCGGACTCACGGCAGCCGTGGGCGCGGAATCACCGTCGCTGCTTGAAGCGGCCAGGAATTCCGACAAGACCACCCTCCGCGCGTTGCTCAAACCTGGCCTTAAGCCGGCCGCCGTCGATGCCAAGCAAGGCGACGGTGCGACCGCGCTGCACTGGGCCAGCTATCACGACGATCTGGAAAGCGCCGATCTGCTGCTGCGCGCCGGCGCGAATGTGAACGCCGCCAACGACCTGGGCGCCACCCCGCTGTGGAATGCCTGCCAGAATGCCAGCGCCGCCATGGTGCGTAGACTCTTGGACGCCGGCGCAAACCCGAATGCCGCGCTGCTTTCCGGCGAGACGGTCCTGATGACTGCCGCCCGCACCGGGAGCGCCGCCGTCGTCGAGCAACTGCTGGCCAAGGGAGCCAAGGTCAACACCAACGCCTTGCGCGGCCAGACGCCGCTGATGTGGGCGGTGGCGCAACATCATCCGGCGGTTGTGGAAGTGATGCTAAAACATGGCGCCGACGTGCACGCCCTCTCCAATACGTGGAGCCAATTGTGGCAGACGGACCCGGCACAGGACGTTCATCCCGACTACCAGATCCGCATCCAACACGGCGGCAACACGGCGCTGCTTTTCGCGGCGCGCGAGGGCGAATTGGAATCGGCCAGGCTCCTGGTGGCGGCCGGGGCGAATGTCAACGACACGGCGCCTTACGGCGTGACCCCCGTCATTCTGGCCGCGCACAGCGGCAACGCGGAGCTTGTGAAATTTCTGCTAGATAAGGACGCCAATCCCAACGCGGATGGCCCAGGCTACACGGCGCTGCACGCGGCCATTCTGCGGGGGCATGAGGATGCGGCACGCGTGCTGCTGGAGCATGGCGCGAATCCCAACGTGAAGCTGCGCGCTTCGACGCCCGTCCGCCGCGCCGCGGTAGACTTCTATTTTCACCCGTCCTTCGTGGGCGCCACGCCGTTCTGGCTGGCCGCGCGTTTCGGTCATCCCGCCGTCATGAGGATGCTGGCGGAGCGCGGTGCAGACGCGCGGTTCGTGCAACATATAGAGCATTGGGGCGAGCGGTCGAGGACGTCCGAGTACAGGCGGGAAAAAGTGGGCGATATCACAGCGGTCATGGCCGCCGTCGGCATGGGACGCGGCGGCGGATATCGGCAGCCGGAGTCCGTCAAGCGCGAAGCTCTGGCCCTGGAGGCCGTCAAGATCGCGGTGGAGTTGGGCGTCGACATCAATACCGCTGACGCGGGCGGGTTCACCGCGCTTGAGACCGCGACCAGCCGGGGATACAAATCCGTGGTGGAATTTCTAGTCAGCAAAGGCGCCAGGTCGGACGGCCCCGCCAGACCCCTCCCCAAGGAGCCGGTGGAAAATTAGCGGCCGAGAACGTTGCGTGACGTCGGACTTGAACCAGTTGATTCGAATGGCACTGCCCGCGGAGCTCGACGCGATTGCCGATGTAATCAATCAGGCTTTCGAGGTTGAGCGCCCGTTCATTAGTGACCCGTTTTGCACGCGGGAAAATCTAACAACGGGGGTGCCCTGTTTGCCTCGAGGATGCCCACCGGCGGCGCGGTATGTGTCATCCTCGTTTTCTGCAATAGGTGTGATAACGTACGGACCGAAGACGCCGCGGGCCGCTGAACAGAATTGAGATCGTCCGAAAGACGGCGCGTGCCGGAACGGGAATCAGGAACCGGCCCTTGTCCGCGTGTTCTACCGGCGCTCAGCGCAAGGAGCATGAGGTTTCTTGCCAGATGACAACAAAGAATCCGCCACGAAAAAAGATCAACCCAGCCATAGAAACAGCCGTTCTCGCCAAGAGCGTCAGGCGTTGTACGCTGTGTTACCAAGTTGATGGCGACTTGTTAGAAAAGCTCGGGCAGATTGCGCACCTTGATCGCAACCCGGCTAACGGGGAGGAAGACAACCTCGCATGGATGTGCCTTGATCATCACTCACTTTACGATTCGAGCACCAAACAACACAAAAATTACACAATCCGCGAAGTGAAAGCTGCCCGGGTCAGACTGTACAGCCTCACGTCAAGTGGCGATCACCTGACTCAGAAAATTCTTCATTCGCTTGCGGGTGAATGGAAAGGGACGTTTCGCACCATCAAAGGTAGAAGCAAAGGCAAATCGGCCGAATACACATTGTGGATCGTGGAGAATATGCACAGGAGCTATTCGGGAATTCTGCTATACGAAGCACGTGATTCACGGACACACACACGCATTTCAGCCGGGGCGGATCTGCTGCTTCCAGACCTGGAATCGCGCAGGCAGATCATCGGCGGAACATGGCGACCCCAGTTCAAGCGTTGCGTTCACTGGCAGCCACCCGAGGATTCTCGGCCTTCCAGGGTAAAACGTATTGATGAATATGGGGAGCATATCTACCAATGGGAGGTCAAACTAGAATTGGGACCTTACGCACGAATGAACGTCAAGATTCGCGCACAGCGGACGGAACACGAATCGGAGGGCATCCTGGAAAAACACGTCTAGCTTGGGCAGGCTGAGCATATCTGGCCCGGCTAGCCTAAGTGCGACGCGTGTGGTCGTTCGTTGTCATGCCAATTCCTCCCATCTGGCCATACATGATCGCAGTCAGAGCACGAACTCGCACCCGAAGTAACGGGGCAAAGCATTGCGATAGCCGGATCATCCTCTGGAGTTTCCCCAAATTCTTGGCGCATGATGGCTAGGCTCTGCTGGTGGGCATGCAAGAGATCCTGCCGGTCATCGTCGCCGCGCAAGCCGAAGTAGGGGAAGTGATGAAGAAACTCGCCAAATACGGCATTACAATCTGCGGCGTACTTCTGTGTGTCGAGGATGTGTTGATGCCAAAACTCATCAAGTGATTCACAAACAACAATGGGCTGCCGTCGATACTTGAAGGTTAGGAACAAAAAACGCTTGTACCACTTCTCAAGCGCCTGCACTTGCGCCCGATCGTAACCTTTTTCCCGAACCAGCTTGAACTTGATGGGTTCAAGGTCAAGCGATTCAATGCGCGATTGTATGACCTCATTATGGAGAGTGGGCATGGTTCGTCCTTTCGATAATTGATCCTAGTTGAGCGTGATTCGTTTTTCCTAATGACCTTCGAAACTCTTCGATAAAATCGGACAGCGATTGCACGGTGATCTCATCCACCAGAAGGCCCCTAAGCCTTTCGATGTACACTTCGACCGCTTCTCCTTCCGGCTGACTGGCGAATGACGGAATTGGGATATCCTGGCGCGCAGGCACACAGGTCACTAGGCCACCGAGCATCGAACGCATGTAGTCGAGCCCCGTCGGATGCTGCGCTGCAAACGTCAGGTGTAGTGAGGCATCATCGAGCGCCTCTGCCGCGTGCCAATACCCGCGAGGAATATACAAAACCTCACCCGGATGGATCACGCCCTCCCAGGTGTGCTGCTTTGGCGCGCCTAACTTTTGATCCGGCGGCACTGCGAGGGGTGCGACTTCCGTGATACCGAACAAGCGCCACCGCTTCTTGCCCGCGATCTGCATGGCGAACACATCGTGTCCATCCCAGTGCGTATCGAACCCCCGAGAGGCTGCGAAGCCAGCGTGGACATTCACCTGTACCCGTGCCGTCAAGTCAAGCTCCAACTGTGCTGCCAGGGTGGCGAGTGGCCGCCATGCTTCGCCGATAGAGGTGATGTGAAGCACTGCGCCCACGCCCATAAGGTCCATAACAGCGCGAGAACTGTGTGTGGCGAACATGTTGCCGCGACGGTCCGATTGGCGCTGCATGTACTCAGTAGTGGGGATGACCTTCCCTGCACGAACTAGGCGCAGTCGCGGGGAATCGAGCCGCTGCGTTGAGAGAATCTCGCTGAGCGCTTCCCAGGAAAAAAGAGGCTCGACCGGTGCCGGTCGAGACACCAGATGTCGCTCCCCCCAATACTCCGAAAAGAATTTCGCTGGCGACAATGGCGCAATGAAACGTTCAAGAGAACTTTCCACAAATCCACGCCCCTTGCTCTAAATCACTGTCCTGAAATCCCTATCATGCCTACCCCGCTATGATATCGCGATTGGGGTTGGTGCTGTCGCGGGCCGATACTGTCAACCCCGGCTTGATTAGGCGTGAGGAATTTCGACGGATGCAGGGGACACGTATAAGGATGCATCGAAAACCTGCGTGGCGAGCCGCTTCTACCAGCGCACCATTGGTGAGACCTCCCCAACCTTCGGTCGTCGGCGCTGTGAGCCTCAATTCCAAACTCGCCGAGAAGCCCGCCGACCTTCTTCGGCAGATTGTCAAGCAGCCACATTAGGCGCGTCCAGGATCTCGGACGCAACTCGCATCACCTCAGGGATAGCCTCGCGAGGGAACTCGCCGTATGTTTCCTCGATTTCCTCGACGCTCATCCCCGCCACGGGAACGGTCAGGCACCGCCGCGCCTGCCCTTACGCAGCGCGAATCGCTTTCGCGAACTGGCTCTCGGGCAACGTGTTGACGATGTCAGCGGCTTCGAGCCACCCCCGCCGCGCCATGCGGACTCCATAGCTCATGTTGGCCAGGTGCTGCGGATGATGGGCGTCGGTGGAGACGACGAACTTGCAGCCGCGAGCCTTGGCGGCGCGGATCAGCGCGGCCGAGACGTCCAGGCGCTCCGGGCTGGCATTGATTTCCAGATAGACGCCCCGGCGCGCGCACTCCGCCGCGATCACGTCGAAATCGAAAGGGAACGCCTCGCGATGCAGCAGAATTCTGCCCGTGGGGTGTCCGATGGCGCGCACGTGCGGGCATTCCAGGGCGCGCAGAAGCCGGTCCGTCATCTCCGCGCTTTCCAGATTCATGTAGCTGTGCACGCTGGCCACCACCCAATCGAGCTCCGCCAGCGCGTCGTCCGCCAGATCCATCTTGCCGTCGCGCAGGATGTCGCATTCCAGGCCCGAGAACACACGAATGCCCAACTCGCGCTGGTCCATTTCGCGCACGCGATGCGCGAACGCCAGGGCGCGTTTTTCATCCAGGCCATTGGTCATCGCCAGCGACTTGGAGTGATCCGTGATGGCGATGTACTGGCGGCCTAGCGCTTTCGCCGCCGCCGCCATTTCTTCGAGTGTCGCGCGGCCATCGCTTTCCACGGTGTGCATATGCAGATCGCCCAGTACTTGCTTCAATTCCACCAACTTCGGCAGCTTGTGCGTTTCGGCGGCCTCGATCTCGCCGGAATTCTCGCGCAGCTCGGGAGGAATCCAATCCAGGCCGAGCTTCGCGTAAATCTCTTCTTCAGTGGCGCTGGCGACGCGCTTGCCGCTCTCCGCCTCGGCCAGGCCGTACTCATTGAGCGTTAGGCCCACCTTCTGCGCGCGCGAGCGCAGCACGATATTGTGCTCCTTGCTGCCGCTGAAATAGAGCATCGCCGCGCCGTAGCTTTCTGAGCCGAGCGCGCGCAAATCCACCTGAAATCCTTCCAGGCCATACTTGACGCTGGCCTTGTTTTCGCCCTTGCCGAGCACTTCGCGCACTTTCGGGTGCGTTGCGAATTTCTCCAGCGCGTCCGCCGCGCCCGGGCCCGTTACCAGAAGATCCAGATCGCCGACCGTTTCTTTGCCTCGGCGCAGACTTCCGGCCGGCGTCACGGATTCCACGCCCGGGACCGCACGCAGGTATTCAGAAAGCTCATCCGCCACGCGCTGCGCGAACGACAGCAGGAAGCGCCCCTGCGTCTGCCGGTAGGAGCCGATGGATTTCAAAACTTTGTCTTCAAGCTTGGCGCCCATGCGCGGCAATTCTTGCAGCTTGTGTTCCTTGCACACGCGCTCCAGATCGTCGATGGTTTGCACTTTGTAAGCGTCGTACAAAGCGCGAATGCTCTTGGGGCCCAGGCCTTGAACGCTGAACAATTCGAGAATCGACGCGGGATATTTTCCCAGCATCTCATCGCGCCGTTCAAAGCTGCCGCGCTCCTCGATTTCCTGAATGACGGTGGCGATACCCTTGCCGATTCCGGAGATATCGGTAAGCTTCTTTTCGGGGTCCTTCAGAATGGCCGCCATCTGCTCCGGATAGCTCTCAATGACTCCGGCGGCGGTGCGGTAGCTGCGAATGCGAAAGGAATCCTCGCCCGCGATTTCCATCAGGTCGGCGGTTTCAGAGAGCAGGCGGGCGATGGCGCGATTATCCATGGTTAGTATCCCGGAATGTTCAATTGTAGCGCCGGAGGAAAGAAGCAATGCGCCCAGGCGCGGGCGAAAGGGCGTGCACCTGCGGAAGGTCGGCGCGTACCGCGGGCGCCGCCCGTAGGATTCATGAGAGGCCCGAATCTGAATCTGCTCCGGGACGGGCACTGCTCAGCAATGTTCTCCTAAGCGCGCGAGCGGTTCTTCCGTTCGTCCGCGCTCCGTACGCGCCAGGCTCCCACGCCGTACGCGCCAGGCTCCCACGCCGTACGCTACCATGAACTTTCCATGGATGAACAATTGCTGCGCACGCTCCTGGCGGAGGTGCAATCCGGGGCCGTCGAAATCGACGCCGCGCTGGACCGCCTGCGCCACATGCCGTATGAAGACCTGGGCTTCGCCAAAGTAGACCATCACCGCGCCATTCGGAACGGCATGCCGGAGGTGATCTTTGGTCAAGGCAAGACGGCGGATCAAGTGTCCGCCATCGCCGGGGCGCTGCTGGCGCAAGCCCGCAATATTCTGATTACCAGAATCGATGCCTCCATCGCCGCGCGCCTGCTAAGCGAACACGAAGGAGGCGAATACTTCCCCGCCTCTGGCGCTCTGCGTTTCTGGCGCGAGCGCACCATGACCGGCAAAGGAAAGATCGCTGTCGTCTGCGCCGGCACCAGCGATCTTCCGGTAGCCGAAGAAGCGCAAGTCACCGCGGAGGTGATGGGCAATGAAGTCGTGGCGATTCACGACGTCGGCGTCGCCGGCATTCACCGGCTACTGCAAAATCGCGAAAAACTCACCGAAGCGCGTGTCATCATCGTATGCGCGGGCATGGAAGGAGCGCTGCCGAGCGCCGTGGGAGGGCTGGTGATGGCACCCGTAATCGCCGTCCCCACCAGCATCGGCTATGGCGCCAGCTTCCACGGACTGGCTGCGCTGCTCGGCATGCTGAACAGTTGCGCCAGCAATGTCACCGTGGTGAATATCGACAACGGATTCGGCGCGGGGTATGCAGCCAGCTTGATCAACCGGCTATAGCGCGGCGGCTCACACGACTCCCGCCAGCGCCGCCTTCGACTCCTCCGCGAACAGGTAGAAACTGAACAGAGGTTTCTGATCTCCTCGGCCCCAGCGGCCCATTTTCCACTGCGCCCTCAGCTGCCGCACCTCAGGATGCTTCTCCAAAGGCAGCACCAGCGAATAGGTTCCGTTATAGAACTTCTGCGGAAAAGTGACCAGCGTTTGCCAATGCTCGCCGTCGGACGAACCTGCGATCGAAACATCCAGGCTCTCCTGCTCCACAATGCGATTGATACCCAGGGTCAACAGAACCGTTTTCCCCTGGGATGCGTCCAGCGCGACAACGGCGCCTTGCCCATCTTCGCGGGCGATCTGTTCCGGTAGAAGAAATACGGGGACCATACTTCCTCCTCTCTACCTGGCGGGTCTTCACCCTCAGCGTCTCACACTCCATGGCGAAACAAAAGCGTGATCTTGAGCTGCCCGCGAGCACCCGCGTCGCGCGATATCACGCACCCGGCACGAGTGGCACGCCGCCCCTTCGATCGGCGATAATTTGAATTCACCCGAAAACGTGAAAACTGCTTCACCGGCCCAAGCAGCGCGCTTCAAGTCCATGCGGGACCAGCGGCGGAAAGCGGCCCGATCTCCGTTCTTAAAACCAAGCAGAGGAGTCCCCGAGCCACATGGCCAAGATCAAAGTCAAGAATCCCGTCGTCGAAATGGACGGCGATGAAATGACGCGCATCATCTGGCAATGGATCCGTGAGCGCCTGATCCTTCCCTACCTGGACATCGACCTGAAGTACTACGACCTCTCCGTCCAAAAGCGCGACGAAACCAATGACCAGATCACCGTCGATTCGGCCAACGCCGCCAGGCAGTACGGCGTAGCGGTCAAGTGCGCCACCATCACTCCCGATGAAGCGCGCGTCAAGGAATTCAGCCTCAAGCAAATGTGGAGAAGCCCGAACGGCACCATCCGCAATATTGTCGATGGAACTATCTTTCGCGAGCCCATCGTCTGCCGCAACGTCCCGCGCATTGTTCCGCACTGGGACAAGCCCGTGGTTGTGGCCCGCCATGGTTTCGGCGATCAGTACCGCGCGACGGACTTCATATTCCCCAGCGCCGGCACTCTGAAGATGAGCTTCACGCCCGCTGGCGGCGGCGACCCGATTGAGCGCGAAATCATCCAGGCGAAGGGCCCCGGCATCGCCCTGGGGATGTTCAACCTGGATAGCTCCATCACCGGCTTCGCCCGTGCCTGCTTCCACTACGCGCTGGGGCGCAACTATCCCGTCTATCTGTCCACGAAGAACACAATTCTGAAAGTCTACGACGGCCGCTTCAAGAATATCTTCCAGGAAATATTCGAGGCCGAATTCAAGAGCCAATTCGACGCCAAGGGTCTGACTTACGAACACCGCCTGATCGACGACATGGTTGCCTCCAACCTAAAGTGGAGCGGCGGCTACCTGTGGGCCTGCAAGAATTACGATGGCGACGTGCAGTCCGATACCGTCGCGCAAGGCTACGGATCGCTGGGTCTGATGACCTCGGTGCTGATGTCGCCGGACGGCAAGACTATCGAGGCCGAGGCCGCGCATGGCACCGTGACGCGCCATTACCGTCTACACCAGCAAGGCAAGCCGACCTCGACGAATCCCATCGCTTCCATTTATGCCTGGACGCGCGGCCTTCAGTACCGGGGCAAAATGGACGGCACGCCCGACGTGGTGGGTTTCGCCGAGACAGTGGAAAAGGTCTGCGTCGATGTCGTCGAATCCGGCAGAATGACGAAGGATCTGGCCATCCTCATCCGCCCCGATCATCCGTATCTCTCGACCGAAGCCTTCATGGACGCCGTCGACGCGGAACTGAAACAGCGGCTGGGATCTGCTTAACGCGCGGGGATTGGGTAAAGTGCCGATCCGAAGAGGATTTCGCACCCGGAATCCACCCCGTTGGTCTGTGGCACACGCGCAAAGATGACGGCACGCGGTTGCCAGAATTGCATAGCATTTCGCCACGCATCTTGCACGTCCTGTGCTATCAT
>CAMAUG010000043.1 GCA_945861255.1 Candidatus Sulfopaludibacter sp. SbA3 | reverse complement strand
TCTACCAAATCCTACAGGTTCTCAGCGTCACCTTGTTCGAGCAAACGCCCATTCTACGGGCCTTTGACGACACTTACTCCCAGGAAAAATCAGACCTATTTTCTAACCAGTTGAGCCTGCTCGACTTATAGCCGGACACTACTGATCCTATCCCGACTGATCCCCTAGAGATAAAGAGTGGAGGGAAAGACCATCCTTCTGTAGCCGTAGCGTTAATACCCTGGGTAGATCGGATTGGGCATCTCGACGAATTAATCTTTGAAGCAATGGCGGATGACCATTCTGATTTAATTGAGCCGATCAGCATCTTTCAAAGAGATACGGCACACCGGATCGGTAAGTGGAAATTCGGTAAACAGTCCAAGATGCGCTTGCGGTGCATGATCGCAGCTTCCCACGAACAAGATCCAAGCTTGGCTCTCTCGTATTTTTTGGAAAGCAGTGACTGTGTCGTGAAGTTCGATCACCCAGCGTTCAATAAGGTCGCGGCTTTTATAAAAGACTTCATGGAAAAAGTGGGATCATGAAAGCATGAAACCGGATACGACGATGATCGAAGGCCCGGAAGCATTCACGCGGTTCCGTGAGGCTGCAAAAAAACTGCTATCTACGCCCAAGAGTGTTGCCCCTAATCCATTCGGGAAACGTAAAAAGAAAAAGCCAACCCGCAAAGGGCTAGCTCTTTATCTTTCCGCGCTTCTGGCGCTTAGCTTCTTTCTCAGTTAGGATACGTTTGTGTTTCGTGGTTCTTTCCGGTGGCCTCGTTCCAAGTGAGGCGCTTGCCTACCATCTGCGATGCGGCTAGTCTGAAGCGGTCGTAATCATTCATTTCTTTCCGATTGTTGTAGCGATAGGCTTGCTCATCAAGATACCGGAACAAGTGGAACGGCTCCACACTCACATAGGTTCCGCTGATTCCGCGCTTGAGTAATGCCCAGAAGTTTTCAAGGGTGTTGGTGTGTACGTTGCCGTCTACGTACGATACGGCGTGGTCAATGACCTTGTGCGCGTAGTCGGCCTCTAGGCCCTTGTATGAAAGCAGCGCATCGGTATAGAGCGCGGAACCGGCCTCCACGTGCTTTCTGACTTCAGTCTGAAGCGCATGCTTCTTGCGATTGGATACCACGGTGGTGCGCACCTTACCGCCGCGCTGGACGATCCCCATAACAGCGGTTTTGTCTTTACCGCCAGTCCCAGTGATGCGACGCTTGCGTTCGGCAATATGCATGTTACGCGCTTTGCCGCCAATGAAAGTTTCATCCGCTTCGACGTGGCCAGATAGTTTCTCGACTGAGCCGCTATGGAGCATCATACGGATTCGGTGATTCAGGAACCATGCCGACTTCTGAGTAATGCCTAGATCCTTCGCCACTTCACACGAACTGATACCGTTCTTGCAGTTCACAATCAGCCATAGCGCGGCAAGCCACTTGTCCAAGCTGATTGGGGAGTCTTCCATCACGGTTCCAGTCTTCAGCGAGAACTTTGCCTGGTCGTGCTTTCCGTAGCACTTCCACACGCGCTCTTTCTCGATCCACAGGGTTTTGTCAGACTGGCAACGCGGGCACTTTACAACGCCGTCCGGCCAACGAAGGCTAACCAGGAACGCTTTACAGTTCTCGAAATCAGCGAAGTACAGAATGGCATCTTGCAGGGTCTTTGGCGCTTCCATGTAATGATTATGCGCCTTCTATGTTAGTCTGTCAAGTAAATAGTTACCCAAAATAGGGTTTCTGAGCAGCCCTTACGGTCCCCTACACGGGGAAAGTCCACGTAGTTAAAGTCCGTCCAGGTATAGAAGCCGCGCTCGGCCAGTACTCTCGTGCCAATCCGATTAGAGAGGAGCCAGTTCACTTACGTCTCGCGCCACTCGTCAAGCAGGGGGAAGTACAATGCGGCGCGTACCGGCAGGCCCAACGGCTCCAGCAGCCGGGCGTAGCGCGTCAGCTGATCGCGATAGCGGCGCTGCTGTTCATCCAGGAACACTTCCAGGTCCGCGCCCTGGTGTTCGCTGGTCTTGAAGTCGACGATCCAGCGCGTGCCATTCTCGATAAACGTGCGATCCACTGTTCCCCGCACAAGCTGCCCGTCGACGATGCCCGCTATAGCGTACTCGGATTGCGCGTCCTGATGCGGTGCGAGAATCCATTGGGCCCGGGCGCTGGTGCGGGTTTGCTCCAACGCGCGGGCGACACGCTGCGCGGTCTTGTTGAGTTCGGCGCGTGTCACGCCCGCGTGAATCAGCGCGGCCCGGATCGCCTGCGCATCTGGAATAGCGCTGCCCAACGCCAGTTTTTGCAGATAGGCATGCACGACGGTTCCAGCCAGCCGCAGGCTTTCGCTCACCCATTCAAACGACGGCTCATGCGGTTCTTCAGGCGGCGTGACCGCACCTTCCCAGTGCGCGGGCGCAGGCATTACGGGCATGGTCCACGTGTCCGCCAATCTTCGCAGAACACCCGGCCTCCGTGCCGCCGGCTCCGCGCCCGCGGGAGCGCCGCTAAGCTTTGAACGATCCTCCTCTTGGAGCGCGGGCCACAGGTCCACCAGCATGCCTTGCAGTTGCGGCTTACCGTCTCTGCCTGGGTCCACACGCGCCAGCAGATGGAGCCGCTTTTTCGCGCGCGTCGCCGCGACGTAGAATTGCCGGACGCGTTCGTGGCGGCTCTTTTCGGCATCGATCCGCCGCAGATACGCGTAGATTCCGTCTCTGTCCTCTCCGGCCGCGGGTTTCGACGCCAGCAGCCTTTCCGCTCTCCCATCTTCCTGCCACTCATCGAAACAGAACAGCGGTTCATCGTCCCGGTTCTCCCTGCGTCCCAGTCCAGGCAGGATCACCGTGTCGAATTCCAGCCCTTTCGCCTTGTGAATGGTCATCACTTGTAGGGGTGGCTCCGTGGGAAGTCCGGTGCCCAATTGCGTGTGCGGCTGCGGCCGCGCGAACAGTTGCTTCATCCTTTCCGCGAAACGATCGAAATCCGGAAGATCCGGTCCGGCCTGTTCCCGTTCGAGCAGATCGAAAAAGTCGGCGGCATTCTGCAGCGCACCAACATCGTCACTCAGGCACGCTGGGCCTCCCAGACCGATCCACGCCCGCTCCACCCAACGCCGCAGCGGCCAGCGCCCTTGTTCGGCGAACGCCTCCGCCAGAACACTGTGGAGGCGCGCGGTGCGTCGTTGTCCGTCTTCGCTCAGAGCGCGTGTATCCGCGAGCGCTTCCCACACCGGGAGCTTGTGGCGTCCGCTCACTAGCGTTTCCAAATCGATCAACGTCAGTCCGCACCACGGCGCGCGTAATATGGCAAGCCACGAAATGCGGTCGCCGGGATGCAGCATCGCGCGAGTAAGAGCCAGCAAGTCCTGCACCACGCTCCGTTCGTCAAGCACGTCGATGTCCTGCGCCTGGAACGGCTCGCCGGCTTCCTTCAGCGCCGCGACGATCGCGGGCAGATGCGTCCGCGCGCGCACCAAGATCGCGGTGGCGCCGCCAGGGAGCTGGTCGCGCGCGGCGCGGAGCAGCTCAATCACCCGCCGTGCCTCGCCTTGTTTGTCGTCCTTGCGAAAGACGTCGAACGTGAATGATTCTCCGGTAACCTCCCTGGCGCGGCTTCCAGAATCGAACGCCGCGCCTGACGAGCTGCCCGCTCCTGCCGCCGCCACTGACGGCGTAAACGGGATCGCCCCCATGCGGGCATCTTCCCGCACATCGCGAAACATACCCTCGAATATCATGCGCATCCGGTCATGCAACGCAGGCTCAGTGCGGTAGTTCGCGGTCAACTTTAGTGATTCCGGCCGCAGACTGCCCAGGCCATTCCCGGCAACCTGGAGAAACAAACCCACCTCGGCCTGGCGGAAGCGGTAGATGGATTGCATCGGATCGCCCACTAGAAACAGCGTCCGCCCATCCTCCGGCTCCCAACCCATTGTGAGGCTTTCCAGCAGATCGAACTGGCCTCTCGACGTGTCTTGGAACTCGTCCACTAATAGATGTTGAATGCGGAAGTCCAGCCGGTACGCCAGATCCTCGGGCTGGTCCGGAGGCCCCAGCGCGCGTCGCGCCGCCACGCCGATCTCGGTGAAATCGATGGTGTTAGTCTCGCGAAAGACTTCGTGCAACTTGGCTACGGCCAACTTGAGCACCGTGAGCAGCGCGCGCATCACGCTCCACTGTTCCTCCGTGTACCGCTCCGCGGGAAGCTTTCCGAGAAGCTTGAGGGCCTCGCGAAGACCCGGAATCCCCGCCAGCTGCATCACCAAGCCGGCGCCCGCTGCCTTGACGGCGCCACCAAAACGCTTGCGGAACATTCCATCGGTCTTGGTGAGCACTGCATCGGCAAGCGCCAGCCACGCCCGCCGGTCATTCAACGCCGGCCAGACCGGTGCGTCGATGTTCGTTGACGCGCGCGCCACGCGCAACCACGCCTCGTGCAACTCCGGCGGGACAAGACGATCCACGGCGCCTATTTCGCGAGCTAACGCCCGGGACATAGCCTCTTCCAACAGGCCGCGTTCTTGATCATCAGTTTGCGCTGCCAGGGCCAGCCACTGATCGCGCGATGCCAGCATGGCCGCCAAAGAATCCCGCACCGCGACCGCGTTGTTATCCATGTGGCGCAGCAACGCGGCCACGGGCGCGGCATGCTCTTCGTCGCCCCCCAAGGCCAGCAGCGTGCGGTACGCTGCTTCCCGATACAGCGGCTTAGTGTCGTCTTCCACCGAAGGGAGCGCCCCCAGGCGCGCCAGCCAGGGCATGGCTCCCGCTATAGACATGCACAGCGCGTCAATGGTTTGGATGCGGAGCCGCCCAGGATTTCGCGGCAGGTCCCAACCCATTTCCTTGTCTCGCGCCAAGGCCGCAACTGCCAGCTCGCGTGTGCGGCGTTCGTGATCTTTCACGGCCGGCAAGGGGTCCGCGGTTTTCGGCGCGGTCGCATGAATCGGCGCGTCCGCGTCAGTCGCCGCCTTCAGCGCGTCCAGGACGCGGCCGCGCATTTCACCGGCCGCTTTGCGCGTGAAAGTGATGGCAATAATCGACTCCGGTTGATCCACCAGCGCCAGCAGGCGCAGGTACCTTTGTGTAAGCAACTCAGTCTTGCCGGAACCGGCCGGAGCCTGCACGATGAAAGAACGTCGCGGGTCCAGCGCTTCCCGCCGGGCGAAGCCGTCCGGCTCATCGAAAAATGCCGGGCTACTCATGCGTCGCCGTTCTCCATTTCTTCCGCCATCGACGCCGAGCCCGACTCCCGCACGCGGCACAATGGCGTTAGCGGGCACAGCTTGCACGGCTTTCCGCCGTCCTTCGGATCCACGTCGGCCCGTCCCGAGCGGAAATCCGCCGCCAGTTTTTCCAACACGCCCCGCCATGCCGGAATGTGTTCGGCGGCCTGAGTGTCTGAAAGTAATTTCGTCGCCCGCGGAACTAGTCTCGCGAATGCGATCTCTTCGATGGGCAACAAGCTGGTGACGGCATAGAGTGGAAGCTGCGGAGCGTCCGGCCGCGCGCCTTCCCACTGGTTCGACTTGAGATTGTTGGACGTTTTGTAATCGATGATGGCGTGGCGGCGGCTGTCTTCGTACTGGTCGACGCGGTCGGCGCGCACGGAAAGCGCCAGTCCACCGAGCGAGATTGTTTCTTCGTGTTCGCTCCGCACCACTTCAAACGGCCGGCGCTCTCCTTCGCGGCCCAGCCATTCTTCGATCAGCCGGCACATCCGCTCCTCTTCGATTTGCCGAAAACGTGCCATCCCGGTGCTCTCGCAACGAGGACCAAGACCGTCGTCGAGCGCTTGCCTGACGCTTGCGTTGACGATTTCCGCTCGCCCCGCCGCCGTCAATTGCAGCAGCGCGCGCTGCGTCTTCACCTGATTCCAAAAATGTTCCAGGGCCTTATGCGCAAGGCTCCCACGCTCCATCGCGGAGACCCCCAACGGCGGTTCGCCCAACTCCCGCGCCCCCAGCCGGTGCACGGCGAAGGCTTGAAACGGGCAGGCCGCCTGGCGCTCCAGCAACTTCACCCCACCCTTCTGCTTGGTGCCGTCCGCCAACGCGGAAGCTTGTCCCCAGGAGCATTCTTCCAGCGCGACTCCTGACGCAAACACGCGTGCCAGCACGCCATCGTCCGTGAAGAGCGCCTCGTTGGCAACGGGAAGATGCTGCAGCAGCGGGCTCACTCGCAGCGTTTCATCCGTTCCCATCGCCGGCGAACTGAAAATGACTTCCGGGGCCGCGCCGCACAACCTCTCCGTCAATGCCCGCCCGCGTTCGAACGCGCGCTCCGGCGAGCCATCCGGCATACCCAAGCGCCGCTGTAGGGCCAGCGGCAGAAACGGGTGCGGCTGGGCGGGAGGAGGCCACGCGCCCGCATGCATTCCCGCTACCCACAAGGCGTCAAAACGCGCCCCGGCGGCGCCGGCAACATCCAGAATCTGCACCGGCGCATCCTGTTCGGGGAGTGTGAATCGGCTCCGCGCCGTCATTTCCCGTAGCTGTTCCAAAGCCTGCGGAAGCGTCAGCTCGGGCAATACCAGATCCAGATGCGCGAACTGGGAAAGCAGGTCATTCCAATGTTTCACGGCACGGTGCTCTGTTGGAGAAAGCGTTCTTCCCTGCAACCACCGTCCCGCCTCCAACATTTTCGAAAACACACTGCTCCATTGCCAAGGCCGCTGCCGCACGGGCAAGCGGCCGGCCACGCGCGCCAGTTCGGGAAAGCACCGCCGCATGATGCCGAGATGAATGGATACGCGGTCGACACCTTGCAGTCGCAATCGGTAGTCGCACTCCAGGCGGCCTGCCGGTTCCATCGCCACGAAAGGTGAACGTAGCAGCGTTCCGGCTTCCGCGAGGGTCAGCGCGTCCACTAGCTGCAAGACCAGCAGAGCTGCTGAAATTAACGGCACCTCCGATGAAGGCATTCCAGCGGAAAGATGGAACGCGCGTGGCACGGAACGCTGAAAGCCAAAGGAAGGATGCAGGATGTCGTCAAAAATTCGCTCTGTTTCCGCGGCCAAGCCGGCCAAGCCGTGTACGATCACTCCGATCCGCCCATCCGGCGAAGCTTCCAGCCTGTGGCGTGCCCACCACGCCGCAGCCGTCAGTTCGGCTGCGGTGTCGTTTAGTTCCACGCGCCCTACACGCGCGGAGACTTCCGCTTCAGGCCGCCGTTTGGCGTCAAGCGCACGGAGCAGGCGCGCGACAGCGGGCGCGGGGTCGTCAAGTCCGGCCGTTGCAATGGATGTGTAGTTTGGCGAGCTTCCCATGGCCACCTGTTTTGCGAGCACGCCGGGCAATTCGCTCCTGGTGATCCATCCGTTTTCGCGAAGCCGCGCACTCACCGCCTGCATCCAACCGTGGAAGGCTTCACAGTCCGCGCTCCGCTCGAACCCATTCCGATCCAGGGGCACCTCCCAGTCATGAAGCAGGTCCCAAGCCCGTGCGGCTGCAGCCGCGGTTTGCGGGATATTCAGCAGGACGCAATCTTCCGATGACGTGCGGATAGCATCCTCCCATAGCGCCTGCTCCTGGCTGGAATCCAGAAGCACCGGCGTGTTGACTGGATCCAACAGTGCGCGCTCCCGCCAAGCCCGCCGGAGCCACGCATCGAAGGACAAAATATCCAGAGACGCCCATACCCGTTCTCCGCACCGTCGCCGTTCCCAATCGCGCCGTCGTTGTAGTTCACGGCTGAGCCACGCGGTGGCGGCGATACAGGTGTTCGGAAAACCGGAGCTGTGTGAGTTCGTCAACGACTTTGAGGATAGCGTGTCTTCAACGCCCCTGATTCACACCACGTCCGGCAAAGGTTCACCAAAACCAGACTGGATCAGACCGTCAGAAGGATCGTTTCATGACTTAGTAGATGGCATGCCGAAACGGCGGTGCTCGGTCCCGCGCCTCTGACCGGGCAAGTGGGAGGAAGGCTCCCGTTTCGTCTAGCCATGTAACACAAATTCACTCTGTTGTAACGCAATGTTTACACTCGTCACCTATCCTCGGTTACAAGATGATGAGACATGTGATAAGAGCTACTTTCCTGATCGCGGGATTGTCCACTTGCCCTTTTGCACTGGGATTCCAGGCAACCCAGAGTGAAGCCGAGCGCCAAGTTCTGGCTGAGGCCAAAGCCGAACTGGAGCGCGCCGGCCAATTATTGAACGAGCAGATGAAAGTGATGGAGGCGCTTCGCGAAACCATCGCCCGCCAGCAGGAGCGTATCAGCCGTATCCAAGCCGGCGCTGGCCCGGCGTCCGCCACTCCCGGACTACCGCGGACCGCGGCTCTAGGGGCGTCGGCGCCAGAACCTACTCATGATGCTGTCACTCCTTCCGCTTTGGCGCTGACGTTGACTGCGGTCCAGACTGCTCCGGCCGCTCCCGCCAAACCGGCGTCCGATGCACCGAAGAGTGACGGGTCGAAGGTCACGGTCGCGGCCTCCAAGCCCGAACCCGCTCCCGCGCAGCGTCAGTGGTATCAGAAGTATTCGTTCCGGGGCTACTCGCAGTTCCGCTACAACCGGCTGTTTTCCACCAACGGTTTGCTGTCCTGCGAACAGTGCGACCGGTCGGTGGGCCTGAACAACGGCTTCTTCATCCGGCGCGCCCGCTTTATTCTGAGCGGAGACGTAAGCGATAGGGTGTACATTTACTTCCAGCCCGATTTCGCCAGTACCGCCGCAAACCTCAATTATGGCCAGCTCCGGGACCTGTACTTCGATGTCGCATTCGATCAAAAGAAGGAATTCCGCGTGCGCATCGGGCAGTCGAAGATCCCCTTCGGTTTCGAAAACCTGCAATCCAGCCAGAACCGCTTGTCGCTCGACCGCGCCGATTCGCTCAACAGCGCGCACGCCAATGAGCGCGACGTAGGCGCGTTTTTCTACTGGGCGCCCGCGCCGATTCGGCGCCGCTTCGCCGATTTGGTGAGTACCGGCCTAAAAGGCTCCGGCGATTACGGCGTGTTCGGCATCGGCGTTTATAACGGCCAGGTTCTGAACCGCACGGAGGCCAACAACAACCTGCACACCGTGGGCCGCGTGTCTTATCCCTTCAAACTGAGAAGCGGCCAGATCATCGAACCCGGCATTCAGGCCTACACGGGACGCTACACCGTTACCAGCGACCAGCGCAGCGCGTCGGTGGGCGGCCCCGACAACTTCACCGACCAGCGGGCGGCGCTCAGCCTGATGGTATATCCGCAGCCGTTCGGGTTCCAGGCCGAATACAACGTCGGAACCGGTCCCCGTTTCAATCCCGCCACAAAGCGTATTCAACAGAGCGGCCTGCAAGGCGGATACGCGCAGACAATGTACATGCGAAAACTGCACGGCCAAACCTTCGTCCCCTTCGTGCGCTACCAGTACTACAGCGGCGGCAAGAAGCAGGAGCTCGACGCGCGCAGTTACCTGGTCCGCGATGTGGAAGCGGGCGTGGAGTGGCAACCCAGTCCGTTCGTCGAACTAGTCGGCCTCTACGTGCATTCCGACCGCACCTTCGAAGACTCCCGTACCCCTAACAACCGCCAGCGCGGCAACCTGTTCCGCATTCAGATGCAATTCAACTACTGACAGACGCTCATTCCCGGCTCTCTCTAGGAGAGAGCACAAACCTCGCCTGCTGGTATACACTGAAAGTGTTCGATGGAGGTGGGTCTTCTCGAGTAGCCTGCTCTCTGGCACTGAACAGTGGCTTCGCTGGTCTGGCATGGCCCGCCAAGTGGCGGCAAAGGGCATTCGCGGCCTTTTTGGCCCGCTCTTAGCCCTGGTCTTCCCGGACGACTGCCGCGTGTGCGGCGAAGCGTTGAACACGGTTTCCCGCATTCCTGTTTGTAATGGCTGCCTGCGCGAACCCCAGCCTCAGCATGCCGAATACGCCTGCTCGACCTGCCGAATGCCGTTCGTCAACTCCTTCCCGTTGGATGAAGCGGGTCGCTGCTCGCTGTGCCGCCTGGGATTGCTGAACTTCGGCGCGGTCTATACGTACGGTTCCTACGAAGGCACGTTGCGGACTTTGGTGCATTTGCTGAAGTTCGAAAGAATACACACCTTGGCGCGGCCTTTGAGCGCGCTGATGCTGCGGGTGCTGCCGCGCGAGCAGCGGTTCGATTTTATCGTGCCCGTTCCGCTGCACTGGCGGCGGCGCAGACAACGCGGCTTCAATCAGGCGGAATTATTGGCCAAGGAAATCGCGCGGCGCTGGAACGCCCCGGTCGCCCACGCCCTTCGGCGTACCCGCGCGACCGCGCCGCAAAGCGGATTGACTAACGCGAAACGGCGCGCGAACTTGCGCGGGGCGTTCGTACCCGCTTCAAAGTTCGCAAAAGGAGCTTTGCGCGGTGCGAGGGTGCTGCTGGTGGATGACGTAATCACCACCGGGGCCTCAGCCGCCGCCTGCGCGGCGGTGCTGAAGCGTGCCGGCGCGGCGCACGTGGCCGTGGCCGCGGTGGCCCGCACGGACCGGCGTTTGGCGCTTCCGGAGTTTGTGTTGTCCCCTGCGTTATCCACTGCGGGGGCAGGAGGGAATTCGTGATCGCGACGCACCACCAGGACCGTCTTCACCGGCCCGTGCTGGTTTTGAACGCCAGCTATGAGCCCATCAACGTCTGCGCGGCGCGCCGCGCGCTGGTGCTCTGCTTGAAAGGCGTGGCCGCGCCGGAAGAAAACGCAAACATGCACGTCCATTCAGCCCATCATGCCATGCGCGTGCCCAGCGTGATCCGTTTGCTGGAATACCGCCGTATTCCGATGCAGGCGCGTTCGCTGTCCCGCAAGAACATCCTGATGCGGGACCGCTACACATGCCAGTACTGCCAGCGCGCATTGGGCTCCAATGAGCTGACGTTGGACCACGTCATGCCGCGCTCGCGCGCCGGGGAAACAGCGTGGGAGAATCTGGTGGCCTGCTGCCATACCTGCAACAACAAGAAAGGCAGCAGGACGCCCGAAGAAGCAGGCATGCGTCTGGCGCGCCCTCCACGCCCGTTTAGTCTTCACACGAGCCGCCACCTGATGCGCCTGCTCGGCAAAAGCGATGATCAGTGGCGGAAATACCTCTTCTATTAGAGACTTGCGGCAAGGCGTCACCGCCACCCGGGCACTCGCCGCGCGGCACCCTGAGTGACCCCGCGCAAACGGGGATCGGTTGTTTTCCGGCCACTCCCTTCCGTGCCACAATGAGAACTTCGCCCACGGCGCGCCCCACAAATGGCAGAGACGCTATCGATTGTCATCCCTGCGTATAACGAAGAGCGGCGCTTGCCTCCTTCCCTGGACCGTATTTTTGAGTACGCGCCGCGCTGTCCCATCGCCATCGCCGAGGTATTGGTGGTGGACGATGGCTCGCGCGATGGAACGGTTGCCATGGTGGAGGAGGGCGTGCAGAGCGGCAAGTACCCGTCCATGCTCCGGGTGATCCGCAATCCGGGCAATCGAGGGAAAGGCTACGCGGTTCGCCACGGCATGACCGAGGCCAAAGGCGACTGGGTTCTTTCGACCGACGCGGATCTGTCGTCGCCGATCGAAGAAACAGGCAAGCTGTTGGGGGCCGCGCGCCGGGATCAAGCCGTGGTGGCGATCGGCTCGCGAGCCTTGAACCGCGCGCTGGTAAAAACCCATCAGCCCTTTTGGCGGGAGTATGCCGGACGCGCCTTCAACCTCGCGATGCGGACGATCACCGGGCTGCCGTTTCTGGACACCCAGTGCGGATTCAAATTGTTTCGGAGCGATGCGGCGCGTGAGATTTTTCCACGCCAGATGGAAGACGGCTTCAGCTTTGACGTGGAAGATCTGGTAATCGCACAAGTCCGCGGCCTAAAGATGGTGGAAGTGCCGGTGGTGTGGAGCGACGTGGCGGGAACGAAAGTCGGCATGCTGCAGGGAATGAAATCGTTCGCGGACCTGGTGCGAATCCGTGGGCGGGCCATGACCGGACGTTACCGCTGAAAAGAGAATAAGGGCCGCCCGGTATGATCCGTGCGGCCCTCTCCCCTCGCCGTAACGCCCTACTTAACCTCTGAGCAGTGCCAGCACCTGCTGCGGCGCCGAATTGGCTTGCGCCAGCGCCGCGATACCGGCTTGCAGTAGAATCTGCGATTTGACCAGGTTCGCGGATTCCGCGGCCAGATCCGCATCGCGGATTCGTGATTCGGCGGCCGCCAGGTTGGTCAGCTGCGACTGCGCCAGGTTAATGGCATAGTTGAACTGGTTCTGGCCGCGGCCGACGACGGCTTGGGCCCGGCCCAGAGCGCTGATGGCATCGGCAAGTCCGGTGACCGCCGATTGTGCGCTGGCTTCGTTGCTGATGTCGGAGTTGGCTCCGGCCCCGATCGTGGCGGCAGTGCTGGTGCTGCCCGTAGGAGGCGTGATTCCCGTGCCGTTCGGATCCGCGCCGACGGTCACCTGGAAGTTGCGGACCGTGCTCAGGAACCGGATGGACTGTACGCCACCGGACTCCTCCTTGGCGGCAAAGACGCGGTTGAGCGTCGAGTCGTTGGATTGCTGCAAGGCCAGGTTGATGGTGTTCAGAGCCTGGTCGATGGTCTGGCTGCGGGCCGTCGCGTCATTGCGCAAGTTCACGCTTAACACGTGCTTGGCGCCCGCGGAATCGGTGGCCGTGACCGTGATGGTCTGATCGTCGGAACCGTACAGCGTATCGGAATACGCCAATGCGGACGTGGCATCAGCGCCGTTCGAATTGAAGTACGGCGAAACGGCCGGCGCGGCTCCCTGTGCGTTGCCCGTGAACGTCGCACCCAGATTATTAAAGCCTGCGTTGCCCGCGCCATACGCGTTAAGCCGGAAATACGTGTCGTTACTGGACACGATCTTGATGCTGCCGGCGTCATTGACAGCCTGCAATCCCGCCGCGACCAAAGTTGCGTTCGCGGATATCGAGCTATTGAGTTGTTGCAGGACGTTGGTCTCGCTGGCGTTGGTGCCGTTCGTCACTCCGGCAGCGAAGCCCAATTTGGTAAGGACGTTGGCGTCTGAACCGGTTGCGCCGGCCGCCACGATTTCCACGCTGGAGTTCGATCCCTTGCTCGCCGACTGAATGACGATGTTACCGGCGCCGTTCAGAGTGGCCGTCCCGGTGGCGCCCAGTGCGGTAGTGATGGACGCTAGAACGGCGGCGATGGTGGTAGTGGCGCTGATTCCCAAGGAAGCGGTCTGCACGATGGCCCCGCCATCGATACGGAAGGCCAGCTTCAAGGTGCCCACGCCCGCGCTCAAATCAATGACGCCGGCGGCGTAAACCACCGTACCGGTTCGCGCACCCGCAACGGCGTCGCCGCCTGCCAGATCCGCCGAGAACGTATTGGCGCTTGATGCCAGACCATTGAGCGAGGCCTGGAATGATGCTGTCCCGCCGGCCGCGCTGGTGGAGTAAGTGGCGGCGGCGGTGATGGTGGTGTAGTCCGCCGCGCCCGAAGCGTCCTTCAGGAAGCTGCCCAAGCCCAGGATGTTGCGGCTATCGCCCGTGGCCAGAACCTGGAATTGCTCGCCCTTGTTGGAGGTGAACACCAGGTTGTTACCAGATGCGCTCGTGCTGAGCGTAATCCCGGCGCCCGTCAGGGAGGTGTTGGCCGCGATCTTGGTCTGTAGATCGCTGAGCACATCGCTGGTGAGGGTGGTCCCCGCCGTGGTGGCGTTGAGCGTGATCTCGACCGGGCTGGTAAGGCCGCTGCCCTGGAAGCGCAGCTTGATTGTATCGCTGGTAGCGACGGTGTTAGTGGAGGAAACGGCGGCAGCGGTGAACCCGAGAGCCGTGTTGGATGTGCCGGCGCCGATGGTGATGCTGGAACCGGGGACGCCCGCGGTAAAAACGATCTTGTTATTCACGACCTGCGCCGTGACTGCCTTGGCGCCGGTGAAGTTACCGTTGGCAACGATCTGTTGATTGATGTCGGCCGCGATGGCCGCCTTGGTTACGGTGGTGCCGCCATCGAGCGTCAACGTCTGTGCGCCGCTGCTGCCGACCGTGAGAATGAACGTGTCGGAAGTGCCCGTAACCAGTGTGGCCGTGGCTCCGGCGTCGGTTCCAATCACGTTGGCCGCTGCGGCAATCACGCCCGCTGCCTGCACTCGTACGTTCAGATCCGCGCCGGTGGAGGCCGCTGCCGCCGTCGATGCCGTGGTGGAAAATCCGAGCGATGTCGCCAGTGCGCCCGTGGCAAGCACCGAGGAGGTGGACGCGTTGGACTTGCTCTTGATCACTACTTGATTGCCGCTCAAATAGGCCGTGGCCACGTCACTGAATGCCGTGAGGGCGTTCAGGTCCTTGACCAGTTGACCTTTGGAGGTACCAGCGGCTTGTGTCAGCACCAAAGCACCGAGCGAGGTGCCGTTGATGGTCACCGTCAGCGTGTTGTTGGTGCTGGTGTCCACGTAAGCGCTGGTGTCCGTGCTTGCCGCGATCGCATTCTGCTCGAAGTTGCCCAGCAGAGCGCCGGCCAGCCGGTCGCCCGATTGCACCTGGAAGGCCGTGCTGGAGGAGGTGAACGTCAGTTGCTGCTTGCCGTCGCTGTCGGTGTTGACAGCAGCAACGATATTGGCGTTCTTGAGCGCCGTGGCCTGCTGCGTACCACCGTTGGCCGCCGCACTAATCGCAGCGTTGACCGCCGCAACCAGGTCCGACGTGCCGCCCAGATTGGCCGTGTTGACGCTAAGTGCGACGCCGTTACCGTCGAATCCAGGCCCCTTCAATATGAAGGAGGTGTAGCCCGGCGCGGCGACGGAGTTCGTATTCGTCGTATTCGCCAGAATATCCGACAAGCTGGTGCTGACCGAGCCCGCCCCGATATCGGTCCCGCTTAAGCCAATGGACTGAACGCCCTTCAAGCCCAGGCTGGTGGAATCGACGGTCGACCGGCTCAGATCGATATTGATCGATCCGTTGGTGGCGGCCGTCACTCCATTGGACGTCTTGCCGCCGCCGATAAAGACGTTCAAGTTCTTGGCGAACGTGCCTCCCTGCGACAGGCCGATGGCCTGCGCCTGCCGGTCGATTTCCGTAATCACGCTCTGAAATTCCGAATCCAACACGCCGCGGTCGCCGGTGAACGCGCCGGAGGCCGACTGCGTGGCCAGCGTTCGCGCGCGATCCAGCAACTGTGAAATATTGTTGATGCCGCCATCGGCAATCTGCAACTGGGCCAGGCCGTCATTAGCGTTACGCACGCCCTGGTTGAGTACGGCCACGTCGGAACGGTAGCCGTTGGCAATCGCCAACCCCGCTGCGTCGTCGCCTGAACTGACAATGCGCAATCCCGAGGTCACGCGGTTGATGGTCTTTCCTTGAAAGTCACTGTTCACGCGCAAGTAGTTCTGCGATTGCAGCGACGCAATGTTGGTGTTGATTGTAAATGCCATTTGAGTTCTCTCCTTGAAAGTTTGGCCCGCGATTCCTTTCACGGGACGCTGTACGAGAGCCTTATCGGACCGAAGCTAGCGGGTCTGAGCGCGAAATTGCGGCGCGCTCATACACCGGTATACCGGAGGAGAGGTGGGGATAGAGCGGGTGGGATCGGGATGAGCGATCGGCGCATGGCACGCCGCGGGTGCGTGTGCCAGGTCATGCTTTGAACGATGCCCGGCAACCGCCAGGCTTCAACTCGACATCGAATGCCGAATCTTTACTTCGCGCCTCGAATCCAATCCGCAATGACTTTCCATTCGGGATCGTTCTTGTTGGCGAACTGGCGGCCGCCGCTGTGGAAGATGTCGCCTCCCCCCTCTTGGGCCAGCGGGTGTATCAACAGCCGGCTTTCATCGGGTTTGCCAGGCACCACCAGGTAGGACACGGCGTCAAAGTTCTTCCGGGATTGCGCGTCGGTCCACACCTTGGTGCCAGGAGAAAACGCCTGCAGGCTAAACGCACCACCGCCCGCGGTGTGGCACGATACACAGCGCGCGTGCCCTTCGCGTTTCTTGAAGAACACCGGCTCCACTTTCGCTTTGTAGACCTCGTAGCTCAAGTCCTGCGCTCCGGCGATTCCCGCCATTACCATTACGGCCATGGATATGCGTGCTAGGTTCATCGTGGTGTCTCCTTGTCGCGTCGCTCTTGCTGCCCGCTGCTTTCCCCGACCTATCATCTTACGCTAGTCTGGCAGAATGTTGCAGCCCCTCACGCCACCCCGGGCTCGGTCACTCATGCCACCCCTTACTCAGCGAGAAGAGAAGCTGTTCGGCCGGCTCACCACGCCCGCGAACATCCAACGGTTTCTCGACGAGGAGATCGGCTACAACAAAGAACCCCACGGCGACACCTGCTTCTCACCGCGGCTGGTGCTGCGCAAGGGCGTGGCGCACTGCATGGAGGGCGCCTTACTGGCCGCGATGGCGCTGCGAAGACTGGGACACCCGCCCCTCCTGGTGGATTTGGAAGCGGTGCGCGATTCAGACCATGTACTCGCGGTCTACCGCGTGAATGGCCGCTGGGGCGCACTGGCCAAATCCGATTATGCGGGCTTACGGTCACGCGAGCCCGTCTACGCCAGCGTTCGTGAATTGGCACTCAGTTACTTCGAGCATTATTACAATCCCGCGGGCGAAAAAACTCTGCGGACCTACTCCCGGCCCGTCAGTCTCAGGCGTTTCGACCGGACGCTGCGGTGGATGGAAACGCTCGAACAGGTCTGGCCGATTCCGGAATACTTGTGTGAGATTCGCCACTCCAACATCTTGACCAAACCCATGGAGCGGAACCTGGCGGGCATGGACGCCAGGCTGTATCAGGCGGGGCGCGTCGGCGGCGTATGCAAGCCGCTGCTCAATCTAAAAAAATCACGGGGCAAGACCAGGGTCCGCGGCGTAGCTCCGCTCGCTACCCATAAGTAAGTAGATTTTTTGGCCCATTGCGTGGCGCTGCTGCCGTATCCCTCCGATGAGAGGCGTCGTGCTCAGGCTCACGGGGACTTTCCGCCGCCACCAGGATTGGTCGCTTAGCCTCCAGGTATTCATATGTCTTCAAGTCCTGGATTTTCTGACCACGTGGATGGGATTCCACATGGGACTCTCCGAGGCGAGCCCCTTTGTTCGGCTCTTGATGGAGATCGGATCCATCCAAGGAGTGCTGTTCTCTAACCCGCATTTCTCACAGTACGGGCTTGTCGCCAAGCGAGGCGGGTGGCAAGGGCCGCCGGACAGCGGACCAGTGTTCGGCTGGCAATTTCGCCGTGAGCAGACGTAGGGATACTTACAGGGGGGTAAAGGGAGCCAGCACAAGTTG
>CAMAUG010000042.1 GCA_945861255.1 Candidatus Sulfopaludibacter sp. SbA3 | reverse complement strand
CGGGCATCTCCTGGGACTGGCCCGAACCCTGGGCCAGTCCGGCGATCTGGCTCAACCCTACGGCGGCGATCACAATCGAGAGGAGCGCGGCGAAGCGCACGATTCTGTTCAACATGAATTTCTCCAGTTCAAAGGAATTCCACGGCATTGCCGAGTATACACCCGGCAACGTCACGGCAGCGCGAAGACGAACAAGGAGTTGCCGGAGTTTGGCCGTCTAATCTCCGGCGCCAGCCCTGTGGGGATCAGCGTGGACCAGCTGCCTCCGCCCGTCCCCGCCGGGATCGCCACATACTGCTTGCCCTTGGCCAGATATGTGATGGGGAACCCTTGGGCGGACGTGACCAGGCGGGTCTGCCAGAGGATGTTTCCAGTGGCGGCGTCATATGCATACACGTGACGATCCCAATCTCCGCCGAATACGACGCCGCCGGCGGTGGCGAGCGCGGCTGTGTTGGAGGGCGAGGGCGTGCGGTGGCGCCACAAGACTTTGCCGGAACTGATATCCATGGCCAGGAATTCACCCAAGTTGCCGCCGGACGCCGGATGCTTATAGTCTCTGCGCCGCACCGGACCGGTGCCGCCGTTGCCAAGCACCTTCTCCACCCCGCCGAACGTAGCTTTTTCGCAGGTCAAGGCCATGGGAATGTACAAGGCATTGGTTTGCGGGCTGTAGGACATCGCGCGCCAGCTCTTGAAACCCGCGGTGCTCGGACACATGTCCAGCTCCACCCCGATCTTCGGAATTTTTTCGGGCCGGTAGGTGACTTTGCCGGACTCCGGGCCGACCTCAACAATGTTCTGGTAGCCCAGGTCAGTGGCATGGATGAACTTGCCGGTCGCGCGGTCAAGCTGCCAGAGAATGCCCAGCTTACCCATTTTGAAGAGCGACTTGCGCCCTCCAGAATCGATGAGAATGCTCTCGAACACCTCGTCCATGTCCACCGTTTCGCCGGGAAGGTGTTGGTAGTACCACTTCATCTTTCCCGTGTCCGGATCGAGCGCGAGGGTTGAGTTGGTATACAACGCGTCGCCATCCGTACCGCGGACCACTCTGGCCCAGGGCTTGGCCTGCGCGGTGCCCCAATAGATCAGGTTGGTTTCCGCATCGTAGCTGCCGGCGATCCAGGCGTCACTCCCCGCGCGAAATTGCAACGGCAGGTCGCCCCAGGTGTCGCCGCCGGGTTCGCCCGGACGAGCGACGGTGGAGGTACGCCACAGTTCTTTCCCCGTGGCCGCATCGTGCCCGCTGATGAAACAGACATCGTCTTTATACCGGCTGCATCCGGTGATGCCCGCGATCACCTTGCCGCGTACCACGATGGGGCCGGCCGTATATTGATAGCCCAGCTTTGAATCGGCGACCGTGGTGTTCCACACCAGCTTCCCGGTTCGCGCGTCCAGGGCGATGATGTGCGCGTCGTCGGTCGTTCCAAAAATCTTATCTCCATATATGGCGATGTTCCGCTGGACGCCATTACCGGCGCGCGCGGCGCCGGAGGCGGGGCGATACTCCCAGATCAGGTCGCCCGTCGCGCCGTCCAGCGCTTGAATGACGCCGTGCGGATTGGGCAGGTAGATCACGCCGTCCAGGACCAGCGGCGTCGCTTCCTGCGCGCCGGTGTCTTCCATGGCCCACGACCAGGCGAGTTGGAGCCGCTGAACGTTCTGCTTGCTGATCTGATCGAGCGGACTATAGCCCCACCCGTTGTCGGTACGCCGCCAATTCAGCCAGTCCCCCGGCGCGGGGCTGCGCAGCATGGCCTCGGTCACGGGGCGGAAGTCTTTCACTTGCGCCGCGAGCCAGAGGCTCCCCAGCAACACCGTGATGGAAATCGAAAAAGCAATGCGTTTTTTCATGGCCTGTTACCCTCTTCCCTGACGTAATTAAAAAGTCCACGAAACCCATGCGGGTGGCGCTGGTCGCTCGCGCCACCCGCAGAGTATGCTCTCCGCGGGCTATAAGAACTATTTGCGTACCGGCACGAACTTCTGAATCCTTTTGCCCTCGCCCGTTTCGGATACATAAACGTTGTTTTTGGAATCGACGGCGATGGAGTGGGCATTCCGGAACTGCCCAGCGCCCTGGCCCGGATGGCCGAACGATCCAACTATTTCCAACGAATCACGTTGCAAAAGCAGGATTTGCTGATTCGTGCCGTCCACCAAATACATATACTTTTGATCCGGAGTGAAGTCCGCGTCAAAAGCCGTTCCGATGCCCATCGTTTTCGGCAGGACGATCTTCTCCTTCACAAAGGTCCCATCTTTTTTGAAAACTTGAACCCGGTCGCCGTTCCGGTCGCATATGTAGAGCAGACCATCATTGCCTTCCACCACGCAATGCACCGCCGCGGAGAATACTTTGGACGGCGGCCCGTCCGGATCGTGCCGGGGCGCGGGCAGTTCGCCCGGCTTTTCCCCATACGCGCCCCAAAGCCGTTTGAACTTGCCGGTTTCCGAATCGAAAACAATAACCCGGCTCGCACCTCCGTCGCCGTCGGCCACGAACAGTTCGTTGGCTTTCAGATCGACGAACATGTCGGCGGGCTGCCTTCCCAAGACGTCCGGGCTGCTGTTGCTGAACGGCTGGCCGACAGGCAAATTCGCACCAATCTGCAAGAGAAATTTTCCTTCGCTGGTGAATTTCAAAATGCGGCCGAAATCCTTCCCGGCCACGCCGCTCACCCACACGTTGCCTTTGCCATCCACATGAATGCCGTGTTCAGTGACGGGCCAATCGTATCCGGCGCCCGGCCCTCCCCAAGCGCGAACTACTTTGCCGCTCCGATCGAACTCAATCACCGGAGGGGCCGGAATGCAGCACTCCGCGCCCGGCGGAGTCGCCGCCGCCAGTTTTTGATCCGCCGCCACCGAACCGGGGCGATGGATCAAGAGGATATGATCCTGGGCTCCCATGGCCAGGCCGCTCACCTGCCCGATGGTCCATTTGTTCGGCAACTGCGGAGGCCAGGACGGATCTACTTGAAGCGCCGGAACCGGGCCGGCGCCGGCTGCATGCGCTACCAGGCCCGCGCCCAGACCGACAACCACGCAAAATGCGCTCAGGGCGCGATGGATCCGCGGAATCCGCGACTGTTTCATATGATCCTTTCGGAGCTTCGTCCTCAGAGACTCAATCGTAGTCCGACCAACCCGGTGTGTGCAACCGGGAGTGTCCCAGCTCTCGGTCGAAGGTAAGCATGGAGGGGGGCGGCAACGGTCGCATCGAACACTGCTTGGATGTATACTGTCAATCGTTGACGGGAGGATAACTTATGTTAAAGCTTGTTGTGATCGCGCTATCGTTCGTGGTCCTGGTGGGGTGCTCCGCGAGCCCCCAAGGCGTTCTGGCCGATGCCACCAAAGCAATGGGCGCCGAGAATCTGAAATCGGTCGAGTACAGCGCGACCGGGTTCAGCTACGCGCTGGGTCAATCGCCGAATCCGAACGCACCGTGGCCGAAATTCAACGTAAAGAGCTACACACGCGCGGTCAACTTTGAAGCACCCGCGTCGCGACAGACGCTGGTCCGTACGCAATTCGAAAATCCGCC
Source organism: Candidatus Sulfopaludibacter sp. SbA3 (assembly GCA_945861255.1). Lineage (GTDB taxonomy): Bacteria > Acidobacteriota > Terriglobia > Bryobacterales > Bryobacteraceae > Palsa-187. Next base: position 14,502 of record CAMAUG010000042.1, on the reverse strand, counting down.
GCATGGCGGAGGCAACCAGCCGATCGTCGGGGAGAACTCGGCGACCGTCGTGGTCACTGGATCGTCGCCGTGGGCCGCGCAGTCCGATATCTGGATCACGCCTCACGGCTTCCTCAAGGGCGCGGCCGCCAACAACGCCACTCTGGCCTCTCAAACCGTCGATGGCAAGCAATACAACGTGCTGACGTTCATGGCGCAAGGCAAGTACAAGGTCAACGGTTACGTGAACGCGGACAACGTAATCGAGAAAGTTGAAACCTGGGTGGATAACCCCGTGCTGGGCGACATGGCCGTGGAAACCACATATTCCGACTACAAAGATTTCGGCGGCGTTAAATTCCCCACCAAGATCATGCAGACTCAGGGCGGTTACCCGGTGCTCGATCTTACCGTCAATGAGGCCAAAGCCAACACGGAAGTCAAGATCGAGGCTCCGGCCCCGGCTGCGGCGACGGTGAAGTCCGAGAAGGTCGCCGACGGTGTTTATTTCATCACCGGCGGGACCCATAACAGCGTGGCCGTCGAATTCAGCGATCACATTGCCGTGGTGGAAGGCCCGCAGTCAGAGGCCCGCTCTGTCGCGGTGATCGCCGAAGTCAAGAAGCTGATCCCCGGCAAGCCGATCAAGTACCTGATCAACACCCATCACCACTTCGACCATTCCGGCGGCATCCGCACCTTCGTCGCGGAGGGCGCCACCCTGGTCACCAACGAAATCAACAAGCCGTACTACGAGAAGACTTTCGGCATGCCGCGCACCTTAGCTCCGGACAAAATGGGGAGCAAGGCGGCCATGATCGAAGCCCTGGCCGACAAGAAAGTGCTGACCGACGGCAAGCGCACCGTGGAACTCCACCTGGTCCAAGGCAGCGCACACAACGACGGGATCATCATGGCGTACCTGCCGAAGGAGAGAATCCTGGTGGAGGCGGACCTATTCACACCACCCGCGACTCCAACCACACCCCGGCTCAATCCTCCGAGCCCTTTCGCCACGAACCTGGCTGAAAATGTGCAGCGGTTGAAGTTGGACTACCAGACCATCCTCCCGCTGCACGGCCGGAAATCGAACCGCGCGGAATTCATGAAGTGGATCGGCCGGGGATAGCAAAGACGCCGGATTACTTTAGTTCGAACTCGACGTATCTAACGCGGGTTGTTCCCGTGTTGCGAACCGAGCGCGTCACTCCCGCGTCCTGCCAGTAGAATTCTCCGAGCCTCAGATTCATGCTGCGCTCGGGCTGGCCGGGCGCGAGCTCGGCAATCTCGCCGCCGTCGACGACGATGCGCAATCCCGGGGCGGTCTGCGCGAAGACCGCCGCCGTTTGCCCGGGATCCAAGGTAAGCTGCCAGCCGCGAACCCGTTCATTATCCATGATCTCGGTATACCCGGAAACGCCCGCCCGCTTGGAGGGTGTGAAGCGGCCGGGCTGGGAATCCTTGAGTATGAAAGAGACGTTGTGGAAGGGCGTTTCTCCCATGTTCGAGGCCTTGTGAGTCCGCGGCCCCTGCTTCGAATAGGCGGTGAAGTTGGCCCGTCCGCGCACGGAGCGCTGTGGCGGAGCCTGTTTCTCCCCCGGCAACTGGTTCGCCATGTCGGCATCCTCAACGTTGACGGACACGCTGTCGGTTGTGTGCGTGTGGAACCCAGTGCTCCGGTGCGGTGGCACGTCGATCTTCAGCACAGTCACATACTCGTTCTTGAACACCGGGAGATGATAGGGCGCCTTCTCGATGGGAACGGCCCCAATGTCGTTCTGGGCGATCGCGGCAGGCGCGAGCAGCCAGGCAAACGCGATAGACGAAATTACGCCGCGGAGTCTCATGGGTGGCCTCCAGAGAGAATGTATGTGCGACTCCTTAGTTTACTCGAGTGACGAGTAAACGCAGCGGGCGGCTAGTTCGATTCGGCGTAGACACGTCTCACTACGTTCGGCACGCCATTCAGATTGGGCCAGTCCGGATACTTCACCTTAAGCGTCTCAATCACGATTTTTCCCGCCTCTTCGCTCGAGACTCCCTTGCTCTTGAGTTGTATCGCCTCCGTTTGCAGGTCGGTGATGAATGCACGCTCCTGCTGAATTAAGGAACCATCTCCCAGGCTGCCGTGGTCCGGAACAATATAGCGCGGCTTCAACGCTTCCACTTTGTCCAGAAGCGCCAGCCAACCTTTCACGGTGGAGGAGTCATTGGGCATCCCCGGCACCATTTTGTTTTCCACGATGTCGCCGGAAATCAGGGCGCTGTCGGGCTCGACGAAGACGAACTGATCGCCTTTGGTATGTCCCGCCCCGAACCACAGCAGGCGCGCGGTGACTCCGCCGCCCAAATCCAGTTTCATCTGGTTATCGAAGATGATGTCGGGTTTCCGCAGCACGACGCCATCCAGCAACTCCTTGTTCTGCGCGGACCTGCTCTTGAACAGGTCGATCATTTGCTGGCCATTCGCTTCCATTTCCTGTTGCTGCACGGCATTCCGGATGAGGATGGTGCGCGGCGGAAAGCCCGGTTCGCCCGCGGCGTGCTCGGGATGGTAGTGCGTTGTGGTGAGGTACAACACGTGATTCTTCGAAAGTTTCTCCACCTCGCGCGTGATGATCTGGCCGTTGCGCGGTCCCATGCCCGTATCCACTACCAGCGTGGCTCTTGCACCGACGACGATGGCGATATTCGGAAAACCGAGGATCGCGTACACGTGATCGGATACGCGGGTGATGGAGTTTTCCGGCAGAATCACCGAGGCGCCGGACTGCGCCATCGCCAACGCCGGCAGCGTAATCATTCCCACCGCCAATATCAGATGTTTCAGACGCATCGTTCTTAAGTATTCCCCTTCTTCGGTCCGGCTGCGTTGCTTCACGTGGAAGCGGGTCGGCTGTCATTAGCCATGATAAGCTGTGAACGACTGATAGCACCTTGCAAACCATCATAAACCGGCGTCAGCTTCTGGGGACGGTCGCGGCCGCCGCTCTGTCACGGGTCGAAGCGCAGCCTGCGTCGGAGTGGGGCGGCCCTGTCCTCGACATTCACCTGCATCCGCGACGCGAGGAGGGCGGGGAACTCAACCACATCAACGGCTCCGGCGTGACCAAGGCGGTGCTGTTGAGCGGATCGGCGATGGCGGAGCACGCCAGAGCCGTGGTGGCGAAGAATCCCGGCCGATTCGTCTGGTTTACGGGCACGGATGTGACCAGGCCGGACGCGATCGAGATCCTGCGCAAGAATTTGGCGGCTGGCGCTACTGGGCTGGGTGAAATCAAGTCGCACGTCGTTTGCGATGGCCCGGAAATGACCGCCGTGTACCGGCTTGCCGCGGAAATGAATGTGCCCGTGCTGATTCATTTCGCCGACTTCCCGCAGTCTTCAGGCGAGGGGACTTGGAACGGCGGCATCATCCGCTTCCCGGCGGTGGTGAAGGCGAACCCGCGGACCATCTTCATCGGGCACGGAGACGCGTTTTGGGCCAACACCAGCAAGGATGTTCCGGAGACGCCTTATCCGGCGGGCAAGATCAAAGCCGGTGGAGTCTCGGACCGGATGTTGAGTGAGTTCCCGAACTTCTATGGAGATCTTTCGGCCAACTCGGGACGAAAGTTTCTTGCGCGAGATCCCGAATTCGCTGCGAAATTCATAGAGCGTCACGCGGCGAAACTAATGTTCGGCTGCGATTGTAGTTGTAGTGACGGCCGCGGCGCAGGGCAGGCCTCCAATCAGCCGTTGATCGCGGGGAAATGCGTGGCGCGCGAGACACTGACGGTGCTGAAGCAGTTGGCGCCGCCCGCGCTATTCCGGCGGATCACGTGGGAGAACGGGATGAAGCTGTTCAAGATCACAGGTTAGGCGGCGTTTTCCGCAAGACCCAAGTGGTCATGCAGCGCTGATTTTGAACGATGGTCGTCTTCAGCGGGTCCGCCAATTCGCCATCCATATCTTTCGTGAGGTTGGTGAGCAGCGCCTCGTCAACCAGATAACGCTCCGAGCCGTCCGGCAATCGAAAGCGGCGTCCCCTCACGCGCTCGACCTGGCTCTCCATCCCGATCGAGGACGCCAGACGGCAGAAAAGAATCCCGCCCGGTTTCAATACCCGCCATGTTGCGCGCAGCATGGCATCAAAGTGATCGTCATCACGCGCGAAATGGAGGACGGCACTGCTGATCACGAAATCGGCAAAGCCGTCTGGAAACGACACTTCCTCGATGCTTTCCAGGCGAAAATTACTTGCCGGGAGTGCCGGCGAAAGTTTTCCGGCAAGGCGTCGAACCCGCTCAACAGCCTGCGGATCTGAATCCACACCATAGACGTCATATCCTTCCCGGAGCAGATAAACCAGGTTGCGCCCCGCGCCGCAACCAAGGTCCAGGATCCGGCCTTCACGCATACTACGCCCCCGGAGGATTTGGTCAAACAGGTAGATATCGATGTCGCCGAACTGTTCGTGCAAGTTGGACATGTGGCTTTGGCGGACGGGTGTTTTGTGCGGTTAGGTCAGCCGCCCCGCCTAAGCCCTGAGCATATCTCGAAAGAGTAGTACTGCGTATGGCGGTGATCAGTCTTGAGCTGCATGTTGTGGATTTGAACCAAACACTCCTTGATCTTGCCTAGCGACGCTTACGCTGCCTTCGAGGATTGCGCCGGAAGGTCGAAGTTGATTGGTCGGGAAGATGAGCCGGCGGTTCCAGGCCGGAAAGTGGATCCGGTGAAGCGGGTCCGGATAGTATTTCCTCGAGGGCGCCGAGGTGAGCATAATGGGACCTGGAAGAAGATCTCGCCACGTCTCTTGAGCGCCCGTAAAAATCTTCATTGCGGAGATTCAACGCCGCGTCGATACCTGGTCGAAATCGACTGTCCCCAAGTTCTTCCGGCACTGGTTGGCCGCTTTCTAGTTCCCCTCGTTGGACGAAGCGGCGGTTCGCGGACTAGGCCAGATTGGTGAGATGGCTGATGAAGAAGAGGCACAAACGCCGTAAGCGGAACCGTTCGTTATCCCTTGGACTGCGCCAGCACCGGCGCTCCCGCCAGCAGCGAATCCTCAAACCGGTAGTCCGGCTTGGGGGAAGTGGGGTGCCGCAGATACCACTTATAAGTTTCTTTCAGGCCGGTGATGAAATCGGTAGGTTTGAACTTCAGCACACGCTGGGCCTTGGCCGTCACCTGTGTGATGGGCGGCATATCCAGGTACATTCCGTAATACATTTTGGGACCCATCGGGTGCCCGCCCTTGCGCAGTAGGTACTGCCTGGGGATGCGCACGTAACTTGGGGGCTTGCGGCAAATCTTGGCCAGAGCCTCGACGAGTTCGGTCTGCGAAATGGGACGCGCGTTGGCGATGTTGAAGGCGTGCCCCACGGCGTTTGGTTCCACCAGCGCGGTCATGGCCGCGCGCACCACGTCCTTCACGTAGACGAATTGCATCAGGCGGCGCCCGTCCCCCGGTACGATAATGGTCCGGCTGGCGCGCATGCGATCCCAGAAGAACGCTTCCCGGTAAATCGGATTGCCGGGGCCGTAAATGAAAGGCGGACGTAGCGTGACCACCGGCAATCCCATGCGCTGGTGCAGGCGGAACAGCGCGCGTTCGCTGGTGGCTTTGTTGCGCGTGTAGAGATCCATCGCGTCGTCCGGGGCCAGCGCGTCGCCTTCGTGGTGATTCAGTCCGTCGCCGTACGCCGCCACGCTCGACATGAAGATGTAGCGTTGCAGGGGGCCCTGGATGGCCCGTACCGTGGCTTCCACATGCGCCGCGGTGGTGCCGCGCTGCCAGTCATAAACGTTGTCGAAGACGGCGTCGAACTTCTTACCCGCCAGCGCGGCCTTCATTTGCGCGGAGTTGTTGCGATCCGCGACAAGGTTCTTCACGCGGCGGCCGTAGCCATGATTTTCCTGGCGATGCAGCACCGTGACGGAGTGGCCGGCTTCGAGAAGCTCCGGCACCAACATCCGTCCGATAAACTGAGTGCCTCCGATGACCAGACAATGCATGGGCGAATTACGTTTCCCGTGGCCTAGTCGTAGTATTCAAGGCCCAAGTGCGTGATCAGATCCTCGCCGCGCATCCAGCGCAGCGTGTTTTTCAGTTTCATCAACTGGATGAAAATGTCGTGCTCGGGGTACAGGCCCGGAGCCGTCATGGGTGCTTTGAAATAGAACGACAGCCACTCCTGAATGCCGCCCTTCATGCCGGCGCGCTGCGCCAGATCCAGGAACAGCACCAGGTCCAGCACCAGCGGGGCCGCTAGAATGGAATCGCGGCACAGGAAATCCACTTTGATCTGCATCGGATAACCCAGCCATCCGAAGATGTCGATGTTATCCCAGCCTTCCTTGGAATCGCCGCGCGGCGGGTAATAGTTGATGCGCACGGCGTGGTACAGATTCTCGTACAGCTCCGGATACAGCTTCGGCTGTAGAATCTGGTCCAGAACACTCAGCTTGGTTTCTTCCTTCGTCTTGAATGAACCTGGATCTTCCAGCACTTCGCCGTCCCGGTTGCCCAGGATGTTAGTGGAAAACCAGCCGTTGATTCCCAGCATGCGCGCCTTAAAGCCGGGAGCCAGCAGCGTCTTCATGAACGTCTGGCCGGTCTTGAAATCCTTGCCGCAGATGGGTACGCCGCGTTCGCGCGCCAGGCCCAACAACGCCGGAACGTCGGTAGTCAGATTCGGCGCGCCATTGGCATGCGGAATGCCGGATTTCAACGCCGCGTATGCGTAGATCTGGCTGGGCGCAATAGCCGGATCGTTTTCGCACAAGCCTTTCTCGAATTTTTCGAGCGTGGAATGAACTTCGGCCGGCTTGTGGAACGACTCCGTGGAGCCGCACCAGATCATTACCAGACGGTCCGCGCCGGTCGATTCCTTGAACTGCGCGATATCCGCGATCAGTTCGTGCGCCTTGTCCATGTTGGATCCCTTGGTTTTCACGTTGGGTCCGTTGATGCGCTTCACGTATTCCTGATCGAACACGGCCTTCATCGGTTTGATCAGTGAAAGCGGCTCCTTGACCTGCTGCAGCAGGGAGGGCTCCAGCACCTTCGCGTTCACGGCCGCTTCATACGCAGTGTCTTCGTAAATGTCCCAGCCGCCGAATACCAGGTCGTCCAAACCCGCCAGCGGAAGGAAGTCTTTGATCTTGGGGGAGCGGTTATCGGTGCGCTTGCCCAGGCGGATGGTGGCCATCTGGGTGAGCGATCCCACCGGAAGCCCGGCGCCGAGCTTAATGGCTTCAACTCCCGCCATGAAGGTGGTGGAAACCGCGCCGATGCCGGGAATCAGGATGCCTAATTTCCCTTTTGCGGGCGCAATCTTAACGTTGTCTGTAGTGGGCAACGTGGGTGTACTCCTTGCGACTTGAACTTTTCAGATGCCGTGTTCTTTCGCGGCAGCGTATGGCAGGACCGTGAAGAAATAGCCTATCTCCAGCTATGGTAGCACGCTATACTATCAATCTATGGCGATGAATCGCGCGACCATAGCCGCCGCGCAGGCCCCCGCCGCGCAGGTCATCTCAGTGGTACTGGTGGATGACGAACAACTCGCCTCCGAAGAGTTGGCCTATCAACTCAAGGAATTCCAGGATATTGAGATCATCGCCACCGCCTCCAACGGCCTGGAAGCCCTCAAGCTGATCGAAGATCTGGAGCCCGACCTGGTTTTCATGGACGTGCAAATGCCCGGTCTGGATGGGATGAGCGTCATCCGCAAGCTGCGCGAAAAAGGCGTGCCGCTGCCGCACTTCGTCATGGCCACCGCGTTCGATCAATATGCCGTGGAGGCGTTTCGCCTGGAGGCGCTCGACTACCTGTTGAAGCCCGTGGAGCGGGAGCACCTGACGGCGGCCGTGGAGCGCGCCCGCAAAGCGATCGCCGAAAAACAGCAGCCTGAACTCGCCGCTCCCAAGCCATCCTTGCAGAGAACCAAGCTGCTGGTCCGCAGCAATCAGCGCAACTTGATCGTGGACGCCTCCGACGTGGTCTACGCCACCATCGACGATGGACTGATTACCATCGTCGCCTCCACCGTCGAGGGCCAATCGAACTACCGGACCATCGAGGAGCTGCAATCGAATCTGGATTCCGGCACGTTCTGGCGCGTCCACCGGTCCTACCTGGTGAACATCAACCGCATCAAGGAAGTGATCCCCTGGTTCAAATCCAGCTTCCAGCTCCGCATGGACGACAAGAAGCAGACCGAGATCCCGGTGAGCCGCGTGCAGACCAAGCGCCTGCGGGCGCTGCTGAAGCTGTAATTAAAATTAAGGGGACAGGCTACTCAATCGCCGATCTCCGCGACAGAGATCGGCGATTGAGTAGCCTGTCCCCTTAATTCCGTGTCCCCTTAATTCCGGAACACGCGTCTCAGAAGGCCAATGTACTGAGGTCCGGTGGTAATAACGATGCCGACGAAGTAGCCGACAGCCAGCGTGCCTCCAGCCCAAAATTCCACCCATTGCCGCGCTTTCGGCCGAGTCCGGAGGAATCCGGCCAGGCACGCGATGATGAGCACGAAATGACCTCCGGCGGCAACCACTGCGATCAGCAGGTCGGGCCTTGGCATTTTGCCCGTTTGAAGCAAGATCGACGTTTGCTCCAGCCCGGCCTTGACGAATGTCGTAACGAACAGGTTGACGTAATTCCAAAACGCGCCGATGACGCAACCGGCGCCGAATCCCCACGCGATGTTCTTGCGTGTGAGTACAATCACCGCCACATAGATGAACGCCTGGAGCGTATGCAGCACGCGGATCGCCGGGTCGAATACTGCTGACAGGAACAAGGCAAAAATGAAGAATCCCGCGCCGGCCAGGATCGACGCGTTAATCCAACCGGAACGCATTCCATCACAAAGCATGATAAAGCTGGATGAACAAGTCAAGGCTGCCCGCATGAGCCATCGGAGGGCGGCGGCGAGACGCAGCGGAAGCACCCAATTTGCACTCATGTTAGCATCGTGGACATGGCACTACGTTCGCTGCTGGTCATCGCCTTCGGTGCCGCGTTATTGGCACAAACCGGCGGCCAGGTGACCTACACCAAGGACCGCTCCATGGTTCTGCCAAAGGACTACCGTCAATGGACCTTCCTGAGCTCTGGCCTGAACATGACGTACGGCGAGAACGGAGGCAACGCCGCCAACCCCCGCTTTGAGAACGTGTTCGTAAACCCCGCCGCCTACCAGTCGTTCGTGAAGACCGGAACGTGGCCGGACAAAACCACTTTAATTCTCGAGATTCGCGGCTCCGATAGCCGCGTCTCCATCAACAAGGATGGCCGCGTGCAAACCAACGTGGTGGCGATTGAGGCGCACGTGAAGGACTCCGCGCACGGCGGGTGGGCATTCTACGGATTCGATGGAAAAGGGCAGGGAGGCAAGCTGTTCCCCAAGAGCGCCGACTGTTATTCCTGCCACGAGAAAAACGGAGCGGCGGATACCACGTTCGTGCAGTTCTACCCGACGCTGGTGGACGTCGCCAAGGCTAAGGGAACATACCGGGCGAGCGAGTAGTCACTGACCGGAATCAAATGCGGCGCGGGAGTCACTGACCGGTCACTAACCGGAAGGTGACCCGCATGGCCGGGGTTTGCCGGGAGGGCGTGTTAAGCTCTCAAAAAGCCAATGCTCATCGTCCGCCTGCGCAAGTACACGATCCTGACGCATCGCTGGCTGGGCGTGTTCTTTTGCCTGCTGTTCGCGGTTTGGTTTGTCTCCGGGATTGTCCTGATGTATTGTGAGTTCCCGGTGGTCTCCGCTCGCGACCGCTTGCAACGCGCCCCCGTACTGGACGCCGCGAAGGTCCGCCTCTCGCCGGCGGAGGCTTTCGAAAAACTGCAACCTGCGGACACGCCCACTCAAGTCCACCTGCTTACGCTCGATGGCCGCCCGGTCTATCGTTTTCATTTCGGACGATCGCGGATGCTGGTATTCGCCGATAACGGCGAAGTGCTCGATACGGTTTCCGCCGCCGTAGCCCGGCGAATCGCGGCATCCTGGACCGGCTTGGATGCGGCCGCGACTCAATTCCTGACCTCAGAGTTGGACCAATGGAGCGTGCTTCCCGAGGTCCGGCGCGCTGCGCCCTACTGGAAGCAAGCGTGGCTCAACGGCGAGGAGGTCTACGTTTCGCAGGAGACCGGCGAGGTAGTGCAGCACACCACGCGCGCCTCCCGCATCGGTGCGTATTTCGGCGCCATTCCGCATTGGCTCTATTTCACGGCCTTGCGCAAGGATACGGCGCTGTGGGCGAATACCGTCACATGGCTAGCGGCCGCCGGCAGCGTGATGTCTTTGGTGGGAATCGTGGTTGGTCTGTGGCTCTACTCGCCGTCGATCAAGCGTTACCGTTTTCCCAACGGAAGATCGAGCATCCCGTACGCCGGACAGAAGCGCTTGCACACGATTTTCGGCCTGATCTTCGGACTGGTGGTGTTCACCTGGATCTTGAGCGGCATGTTTTCGATGAATCCTCTGTCCTGGTCTCCGGACAGCGCCGCCGAAGCCCCTGTGAGCACACTGCGGGCCGATTCATGGGAGGAGCGGGCCTTCGCGGCGCTCGATCCGCGAACGGTGCTGCGCGCCGGGCAATACCGGGAGCTGGAATTGGCCCAAGTGCTGGGCCGTGCGGTTTACCTGGCCAAGGAATCGCCCGACAGCTTGAGCATTTTTCCCGTAGGCAGCCCCGCGCGTGACGAGTTTGATGCGAACGTCATCGCCCGCGCGATCTCCGCCGCGGCCGCGCCCTATCAAGTGGCCGAAACGCGCCGCGTCACCCGGTACGAGCCGTATTACATCGACCGGCATTTCCGCAAGCCTCTGCCCGCCTTGTTCGTGCGGCTGAACGATCCGGAGCAATCCATCTATTACGTGGATCTGAAAACCGCGCGCGTGGTGGAAAGCTACGACGGCCGTTCCCGCCTGGCGCGATGGCTGTACCACGGTCTGCATTCCATGGATCTGCCGTGGCTTTACCGCAACCGGCCCGCGTGGGACATAACGGTGCTGGCGCTAATGGCGGCAGGCACGTTCCTGTCCATCACCTCCGTGGTCATCGGCTGGCGCCGTCTGCGCCAGAAGGCGCGGCAAGCGAATATTGTTGTCTGAACTAAAGTTGTCTGAACAAATGAGCGGCCCGCGGCGCGCCGGTCCCCGCGGACGGCGATGAACTCCCCACGCAGGGCGCGCTCGGAGGCAGGAAGATGAGATCCGGCCCCAACATCGCGGATCAGTGATATCGTATGGCAAGTAGAGGGAGGTTGCTTTGAAGAGTCGAATAACGTTAGCTACCGTGATCGCCGCATGCGGCGTCATGATCGTCGCGCAGCTTGTGGCTCAGCTTGTGGCTCAACAAGGTGGAGCCCAGCAGCGTCCGGCCGGGCCCTATACCGCCGCGCAGGCTTCCGCGGGACGCGCCGCGTACCAGGCCAACTGCGCCTCCTGCCACGCGCCGGATCTATCCGGGCGCGAAGGGCCGCAACTGGCCGGCGGCACCTTCATGAGTCAGTGGAGCGCCAAAAACGCCGGCGAGTTGATCGTTTTCATGCGCGCCACCATGCCTCCCGGGGCGAGCAGAGCACTTCCCGATGAGACCTATGCCGAACTCGCCGCGTTTATCCTGGACGCCAACAGCGCGCGGCCGGGCGAGCAGCGGCTCTCCGCAGACTCGCGCGTGACTATCGGCGGCGTCGTCTCCGGACAACGCGCGGCCTATTTGCAGTTAGGCGCCACCGCGCCGCCCCCGGTGCAGCCCAGCAAGCAGGAAAACCAGGCCCGGCAGGCGCCCCCCGGAATCACGGTGGCGGGCGAAGTCAAGAACTACGTCCCGGTCACCGACGCCATGCTGCGTAATCCCGATCCGGGCGACTGGCTCATGATTCGCCGCGATTACAAAGCCACCTACCACAGCCCGCTGAACCAGATCACCGCCCAGAACGTCGACGACCTTCGTCTGGTGTGGAGCTGGGCTATGCAGGAGGGCACCAGCAACGGCAACCAGCCCGCGCCCATCGTGCACAATGGCGTGCTGTACATCAACAATGCCGGCGGAGTCCTGCAGGCCCTGGATGCGAAAACCGGCGAGTTGATCTGGGAGAACCGCTACGGCGCCATTGCCGCCGCGCCTGCCATGCGCGGCATCGCCATCTACGACGACAAGATTTTTGTGGCCACCAGCGACGCGCACCTGATGGCCTTCGACGCCCGTAACGGCAAGGTCGTCTGGGACACCACCATGGGTGACCGCACCACGGGCCAGTATTCCCAATCGAGCGGACCTCTCGCCGTGAAGGGCCGCCTGATTCAAGGTCTGGGCCGCGATTCCTGTGCCGTATACCGGGAAGAAAAATGCTTTATCAGCGCCTATGACGCCAAGACTGGAAAAGAGGCTTGGCGTTTTCGCACGGTCGCGCTCGAAGGCGAACCTGGGGGCGACACCTGGGGGCCGCTCTCCAACACCTTCCGGGCGGGCGTCGAGACATGGATCACCGGAAGCTACGATCCAGACCTGAACCTCACCTATTGGGGGACGGCCCAAGCCAAACCGTGGATGCGCGTCAGTCGAGGCACCGGCAACGGCGCTACGTTATATGCCAATTCAACTCTGGCCCTTAATGCCGAGACTGGAAAATTGGCTTGGTATTTCAATCACGCCCCCGGCGAGACACTGGACCTGGACGAAGTTTTCGAACGTGTGCTGGTGGACGACCAAGGGCAGAGCTACGTCTTTAGCGCGGGCAAGGCCGGCATTCTCTGGAAGCTGGACCGCAAGACCGGGAAATATCTTGGCCACAAGGAAATGGTGTTCCAGAACGTCTACGATTCCATCGACCCGCGCACGGGCGAGCCGCACTACCGCAACGACATCGTCGAACAACGTATCGGAGAGTGGGTGTCAGGGTGTCCTTCGACCGAGGGCGGCAAGAACTGGCCCTCCATGACCTACTATCCTCCAGGGAACCGTCTGATCGTTCCGCTGAGCCAGACTTGCCTGGAGATGAACGGGCAGGCGGTACAAAAAACCGCGGGCATCGGGGGCGGCAGCGGCGCTCTGCGGCGTTTCTTTGAGATGCCCGGGACCAACGGCAAAATCGGCAAACTGGCGGCGTACGATGTGCGAACCATGCGTGAGATCTGGAAATACGAACAGCGCGCACCGTTCCTGACCGGCGTCCTATCGACGGCCGGAGGCGTCGCGTTCGCCGGTGACTTGGACCGTATGTTCCGCGCGTTTGACGTCAACACGGGCCGCATTCTGTGGCAGACACGGCTGGTGACCGCCGTGCAAGGCTTTCCGGTAACGTTCACAGCGGGCGGCAAGCAGTACGTCGCGGTGACCACAGCCAACGGCGGAGGCAGCCCGCGCGGCGTGCCGCGAGCGGTGGCGCCGGATCTGCATTACCCCGCAACCGGGAATGCGCTGTATGTGTTCGCGCTTCCCGACCGTAAATAACGGCCGGTCCAACCAAAAGGGGTTGCTCCGGCCGTTGTTTGACAGAGGAGAATTCATGCACCGGCGTACGCTGCTCAAATTGCTTTCGGCTCCCGCCATCACTGGTTTCCGGCTTGGAGCCGCCGAACCCGGACCCCGCCGCGTGGTGATCTCGGGGGCCGGCATCATCGGCGCCTCCATCGCCTACCATCTGGCGCAACGGGGCGCCCAGGTGACCGTTCTTGAGAAGCTACGCCCTGGAAGTGGAGCCACTCGGAATTCCTTTGCCTGGCTCAATGCCGCCAAGCAGCCGCAATCCTATTACGAACTGAATCTCATGGGGATGCTCGGCTGGCGCCGGCTGTGCACGGAGATCGGCGCCGAGCTGCAAATCCAGTGGGGTGGAAGTGTCCAGTGGGTGCCGCCCGGAGCGGGGGTCGCGTCCATGCGGAAACGGACGGAGATTTACCAACGGTGGGGCTATCCCATCAGCGTCGTGGACCAGCAGGAGGAGTTCGCCCGGTTGCTGCCCAATGTCAATCCCCGGTCGTTCGGCTCGGCATCCTTCAGTTCTCTGGAGGGCGCCGTCGATCCAATGCATGCTCTGATCGTTCTCCTTCAAAGGGCCCAGCGGTTCGGAGTGAAAGTGGAGTACCCCTGTGAAGTCACTGGTCTCGATATGGCAGGCGACCGCGTGCGCGGCGTCCAGACGACGCGGGGACCCATGGAAGCGGACGTTGTCGTGCTCGCGTCCGGCGTCGACACGCCTCGGCTGGCCCGGATGGCCGGCGTGACTGTGCCGCTCAAGGAATCTCCCGGTCTTCTTGCGCACAGTACCCCTCAGGCGCGTATTCTCGATCGCGTCGCTCTGGGCCCCGGGGCCGACATCAAGCAGGGCCTGGACGGAAGAATTGTTACCGGCCGGGACTTTGGCCCATCGGACTCCACGGACACCAGCCTTGAGATGGGCAAGAAACTGCTTCAAAACGCCGAGCGGTATCTCGAAAAACTAAGCGGAATTCCAGTGGAGTCCGTCACGCTGGGCTATCGCGTGCTGCCGCAGGATGGATTTCCCATCGTCGGATT
>CAMAUG010000041.1 GCA_945861255.1 Candidatus Sulfopaludibacter sp. SbA3 | reverse complement strand
AAAACGATTCCGGCGAGTTCGAAGTGAAAATTCTGGGCTTGAGCGAACTGCGCGGACCTGCCGCCGCCGCTCAGGCGCTGTACCGCGAGACCGAGGCCAGCATCGAACTGCGCCGCAAGTTGGCCGCCGAACGAATGCTGATGCCGAATTTCGACGCGTCACGGCCCGGCAAACCATCCAAGCGTGATCGCCGCGAAATCGATCGCCTGCGCGGCAGATCGGAGCGAGGAACCCAATGATGCCTCTATTCGGCGCCGTCCCGGCAATGCCCTCGCGCCTGGAACTGCAGGAAGGCGCCGTTCTGCTGCACGGCTTCGCCGCAGCGGAGGCGCCCACGCTGCTCGAAGAAGTGGAGCGCATCGCGTCCATTTCTCCGTTCCGTCACCTGGTCACGCCGGGCGGTCATACCATGTCGGTTGCGATGACCAACTGCGGGCGCCTGGGATGGGTGTCGGACCGCACCGGCTACCGCTATGTGGCCAGGGACCCCGGCACATCCGCGCCGTGGCCTTCCATGCCCGCCGCGTTCCTCGCCCTGGCGGCGCGCGCCGCATCCGAAGCGGGCTTCGCGGACTATGACCCCGACGCCTGCCTCATCAATCGCTACGAAGCGGGCTCTAAACTCAGCCTCCACCAGGACCGCGACGAAAAAGACGCCTGGGCGCCCATCGTCTCGGTGTCACTCGGCGTGCCTGCCACTTTTTTGTGGGGCGGCGGCCGCCGCTCCGATCCCGTCCGGCGTCTACGCCTCGAACACGGTGACGTTGCGGTGTGGGGCGGCCCCGCACGGTTCGTCTACCACGGCATCGCGCCGCTCAAGGATGGCGTGCATCCGCTTACTGGCCCCACGCGCTTCAACCTTACGTTCCGAAGAGTGTTTTGACGCCGGCAGAGCTCATCCATGCGGAGGTGGAGATTGGATGGATGCCCGCAAGTCTTTCATCAGCATCATGAGCTGCATCGGATCGAGCGGGGACTGGTGAAATCCATGATGGACGTAAAAGGACCAGGCCGGGTCGTCGATTGCATGAACCAGAACGGCGCGGACCCCCACCACGTCCGCCGCTTGTAGGACACGAGCGAGCGCATCCCGGAGAAGCGCGCCACCGAGCCCCTTGCCTTGCTCACGTACATCGACGGCCAAACGGGCGAGAAGGATGACTCCGACAGGATGACTCGCAAGGCCCTTGGCAATGCGTTCGGGCGCTTCGTGCTTCAAAACGGATCCCGCGACGAGCGCGTGATAGCCGACGACAATCCCCGCCCTGTGCGCGACATAAATTTTCGCCGTTTCGGCGCGTTGATTGGTCCAAGCGAAGCGCGCCAGCCAGGTATTCAGTGCTGCATTCGTCGATTGAAACCGACTCAGGTCGTGCCGCTGCGTCAACTTCTCAATGACCAGGGGCGACTCCAGCGCCATTCCTTAGCGGCTCTCCGCAACGGATGGTTTTGAGAATAGCTTTCCGATTTGCGGAATGAACTTGGGCGGCGCGTCCAGAGCGGTCATGAAACGGTCCCAGGCCCGTTGATCGACCACAAAACGAGTTTGGTCGTGCAAAGCCTCTTCGGCCTTTCGGCAAGCGCTGTCGAGGATGAAGTCCGTAACGTTCACTCCCCGTCGAGCGGCAGCGACCCGAATGAGGCGCTCCTGCTTCGGAGTGGCACGGAGATTGAACCGCTTCGTCCTTTTAGGATTCGTACCCACAATGCCCATAACTTCATTGTACGCACGTTGTGCGTCACGGCGTACGAGGGCTACCCCTCTGCCGGTCTCCATTCGGTTGACCAGCACAAAACAGGCGGCCAAGCCTAATTCCCCGCCGGCCAGTCGATGACAGACCAGGGCGGGACAACTTCGGAACACTGACGCGCGCTTCCACCAGAGCCCCTATTTGCCGGCCCATCCGGAAGACGCGTGCATCGGACGCTTCCTGTAGCGCCAAGGGCGTTGATACGGGCGACTGAGGATGAATCGCCGGGTTGTATAATCGGCTTGTGCCGAAACGAAGTCGAACGATAGAATTTGGTGATTTCTGGGAAGATGGAGTCCCGGAATCGGTTCATGCTCGACTTGGTAATTCTTGGTGGGCATGGTCGTGGTGGGTGTACGTACTTGAAGAGAGCGCCGCATGTATTGCAAGCAGCACGTCGTACGTGGAACGACCGCGAGGACACGTAATGATGCCGGCTGTTTTCGGTGTCCGTGCGATGTTGGTGGGATATGCAATTGAATGCGGGCTGAAGGCAATATGGGTCAGCGCGGAAACAAGCTGGTGCTGAATGGGAAATACCGAGGGATTGGCAGCGACCACAACTTGATTGGATTGGCGCAAAAGGTCGGCTTTCACCCGACGCGACTTGAGGCCGATGTCCTGAAGCGCCTGTCGAAGTTTTCACGGTTCGCTGGGCGCTATCCGATCTCGATGACACCAGAAGAAATGGCTCCGTATGCGATTCCGCGCGTAGGAAAAATCGATGTTGGGTTCTTCTCAAAGCGAGACTTCCGAATCGCTCAGAGCGTGCTTAACAAGGTAATATGCCTGATAAGCGGCAAGAAACGACGGGTCATTCCCGCGCCAAGGTAGTCAGTGTTCACGAACTTCACGCGAAACACGCAAGTCAGCGAAGTGAACTCGCGGTCCGCAACAGGCACCGTGAACAAGTCCTGGGGCCGCCGACCGGGTCAGCACCAGGCCCTCTTCTCAGGCAATCCGGCCGCGCCGGCGCGCCGATGACTTCCAGTCCACGCCCAACTACCGGTTCGCGGGCACCGCGCTGGCGGAATTATCGCCGGGAACCAGCATGCGGATCATACCGTCCTGCCGGGAGGTGAGGAACAGCTCGCCGTCGCGGCTGCGGCCAATATGCAGATCGGCGCGAGGCAAATCCTTACCCATGACCTTCTCCACCAACTGGCGGAACGATACGTCGACGCGCTGCCCGCTGGCGTCGCGCACATACAACTGGATTTCTTCGACCGGTGCGACGGTCTTCGGAATGCCGTCGTCGGCTTTCTTCATGGCCGCCAGATCGGAGGCAAACACGCGCCCCGACTGGACATCACCGAACACAAACTTACCACGCAGCGCGGCGATGCGCCCGTGATAGGCGAAGCCATCGGTCACCGCGCGGCCCTCGTCGTGATCGAACACCACCACCGGGTACGTGAATCCGTCCTTCACCCGCCCGTCGAGAATCTCCTGCGGAAGCGGATACAGCTCATTGAGCGCGCCCCCGCGCGCCCGGCCGTTTTCAAAGAAGCCTTCCCGCTTCATCCAGCCGTAATTGCCGCCGTTGCGCACGATGTTGATCTCTTCCACATGATTCATGCCGATGTCGGAGGCGAACATGGTTCCGTCGGTGTCCCACGAAAGCCGATGGGCGTTGCGGAACCCGTAGGCGTAAATTTCTCCCAGCGTATTGGGATCGCCATCCGCGGCGAACTTGTTCGCCATCGGGAGGGTGTAATCGCCCAACCCCTTTTGCCCGTGCGACACGGACGGACTGCGTGGATCGATGCGCAGGATGGCCGTCATGATCGAATCCAGCCGCTGCGTCTGTGAAGGATTGCTCGCGTTCGGTCCGCCCCCGTTGCTGAACCCATGATCGCTGCCGCTGGTGTAAAGCAAACCGTAGTCGGCGTCGCTGGGTTTCGCCCACGGATTGAATTCCACCGCGCCCATGGGATGGGTCAGGTTGGCAACCACGTGGGCCTCGCGCAGGAGTTCACGGCGCGTGCCTTCGAAAACATTGGCCGCCGGATTGGTAGCGCGCCACTCCGTGATGATGTTGTGGTAACTGACGTCTTTCAAACCGTAACCGATGGGAATGAAGTCCGGCGTCTTCGGATTCCCCGGCCCCATTTCGGCATGAATGGTGTAAAAAAGGCCGTTCGACGCGAATTCCGGGTGAAAGGCGAAACCGATGAAGCCGCTTTCCAGCCGGTTCGCGACCATGTTCGGAAAGATCGCGGCCAAGTCCGCGTATACATGCGGCTCGTTTTTCGCGTCGAGCAGATAAAAGATCCCTCGCGAGTCGTTGGCGAAGCGGCGGCCGTCAGGAAGATCGCGGACGTAGCTGACCCGCGCCCAACCCGGCGGCACCACGTCGCGGTCGGCGGGGCGCATCCCGCGCGTATCGGGCAGGCGGACCAGATCCTTGACCTCCACAGCGAGCCCGCGCTTGATGATGGGTTCTGGAAGCGGGTTGCTGGTGATCTGCGCGTCCGCGGCGCCGGCGGCCAATATCGCCAGCAGAGGAAAAATACCGGCGCGTAGGTTATTCATAGAACGCCGGCGCCTTCTTGAGCTTTTCGTAGCCCACGATATCGTGCTGAATCCAGAGCTGTGCGCCGTTCTTCTTCATGAACACCTCCAGCTCGGCTCGCGACGCGGCGGTCTGGTCCTTATTAAACTCGTTGATCGGCAGCCGGTTCAACGTGCGCTCTTCGGGGTGATGATAAAGGTCGCCGCTCAAAACCACGGGACCGGTTTTCTTGAACTTCAAAAAAAGAGCCTGGTGGCCAGGCGTGTGTCCCGGCGTGGACTTGATCACCACTTTTCCGTCACCAAACACATCGTACTCATCTTTGTCGATCAGGATGGTCTTGCTGTCTTTGAGCAGTTTGTAGTCGGCCGCGTTGGTCCGCGGAACCGTTTCGCCGGAGAACATGTGGTCACGCTCTATTTTCCTGACCAGCCAGGTCGGCTTCGTAAATAGGTTGGCATTCGACACATGGTCGCCGTGAAAATGCGACAAGCCCAGATAAGTGATGTCACCCGGGGCATATCCTACCGCGGCCAGTTGCGGCACCAGCGGCGTGCCTTGCTGGATCGCTCCGGTCTTGGTCGGCTTCCCGATCGCCTGATCGGGAGTGAGACCGGCGTCCCACATCAGCGTCCCCTTGGGATGCACAATCAGGTAGCACGGCACCGACATTTCCGTCGACGCCACTTCTTCGTTCTTCAGCGAGAAGCCTTCCGCGCTGCGGGCATGAATGGTGCCGCAGTCGAATATATACAAGCGGAGATCCTTGGGTGGACGGGGCGGAGCAGCGCTGGCCCCGGAGCCGGCGAACCATAATCCGCCAAATGCGATCAGCGCGAGATTCAGAACAATAACCGCCCGCCGTCTATGGCTTTCTCTGTTCAGCATGGAAGTGGTCCTTTCTTTCTCCCGGTCCGCGACCTACGGCAAAGCGAAAACGTACAAGGCTTGGCCGCTCTGGGGTATCTTAATTTCCGGCGCAACCGCCGCAGGCACGGCGCGCGGGCTGCCGCCGCCCAGTCCGGTCATGACGGCAATGTATTGTTTTCCGTCGATGCTGTACGTCGCCGGGAAACCCTGCACGGACGTGCCCAGCCGCGTTTCCCAAAGCATTTGTCCCGTTTTCACGTCCAAAATGTGGACCGTGCGGTTGATATCGCCCACCAGCACCCATCCGCCCGCGGTGGAGACGGCGCCGGTCAGAAACGGAGCGCGCTGCTCGTACTTCCAGACTTCATTCATGGTCTTCACATCGTAGGCCGCCAGCTTGCCGAGGTTCCCGTTGGTACCCGGCATGGGCAGAAACTTGCGGTCCGCGGCGTTTCCCCCGCCGCCTTCGGCAAAGTCCACTTCGCGTGCGGTAAACTCCATGCACGACTGGCTCAGCGGCGCGACAATCACTCCCGCCGGCGCGTTGTAGCTCATGGCCTGCCAATTCTTCCCGCCTTCCGTGCTGGGGCACACATTGACGGACTTGTTGAGCTGCATTTCCAGCAGGTCGGCGCGATACCGCGGCGTGCCGGTCTTGGGGTCGATGCTGGCCCATACCGTCTGACCCACCATTTCCTTATGGCCCAGATACTGGCCGGTCCTACGATCCAGCTTCCAGAGGATGCCAGCCTTGCCCGCGCTGAGGGACACTTTCTGACCGTCAATGTCGACCAACACGCGTTCGTAGACTTCATCCAGGTCGAACGATTCGCCCGGCGCATGCTGGTAATACCAGGCCAGTTTGCCGGTGTCCGGATTCAGGGCGACGGTCGAGTTCGCATAGAGCGTCTTGTGGAACGGCGTCAGATGGCGGCTCAGGAAATTCCACGGCTTCGATTGCGCCACGCCCCAATAGGTCAGGTTCAGATCGGGATCGTAACTGCCCGCCAGCCACGTCTCCGTGCCGGCGCGATTGTTCATCGGCAGGTCCCCCCAGGTTTCGCTGCCGGGTTGGCCTTCGCGCGGATTCGTGTAGAACCGCCATGCGCGTTGCCCGGTGTGAATATCGAACGCGGAGATGTAGCACCCCTCGCCATCAAAGCGCCCGCAGCCGGTCAAGCCCATCAGCACTTTGTCGCCGATGACGATGGCGCCGCTGGTGGAGGTGTGCGGCTTGTCGGACGCCGGCGTGTCCCACAGAATTTCCCCGTTGCGCGCGTTGAGCGCCACCATGTGCGCGTTGCTAGTCGGCAGGAATACTTTATCTTCCGCGATCGCGATGCTGCGAATGCCGCCGTATCCCGGCGCTTGATCCGGACCCACGCGCGTTTCCCAAATAATGTCGCCCGTCTTCCCGTTGATGGCCTGCATCAGGTTGCTGGGGCTCGCCAGATAGATCACGCCGTTGTGCACCAGCGGCATGGTCTGGTTGGCGCCGGAGTCATTGATCGCCCACGTCCACTTCAACTGCAGGTTCTTCACGTTGTCGCGCGTGATCTGATTCAGCGGACTGTAGCTGTGCCGCTGATAGTTCCGTCCGAAAATCAGCCAATCTTCAGCGGGCGGATTCTTGAGCATCTGAGCCGTGGCCGGGACGTAGTTGGCCACTTCACCCCGCACGGTAACTCCGCGCGTGACCGCTGGGCCGCCTCTGTCACCGGTTCCCGCGCCGAGCACCATCGGAGCTCCGCCGCCGCGTCCCCCACGTCCTCCGCCTTGTCCGCCCGCCGCCGGGCCACCCGGCGCCTGGCCGGTGGCGACTGCGTTGATTAACGTGGCCACGCGCGCGGTCAATGCTTGCGGGCCTGCTTGCGCGCCGTTACGTTGCAGGAGGTACGCGGTGACATTCAGCGCCGCGGCTTCTCCCAAAGACCCCGGACTGGTGGGAGGCATATTCTGCAAGATTTCGCCGAACAGTTCGCTCACCATCTTAGGACGCCACTTGAGCAGGAACGTGCCTCCGGTCAGCGCCGGAGCATCGCCGGAGCCACCGAAATTGACGCCGTGGCATCCGGAACAACTCTGCGCGTACACGGCGCTGCCGGCATCGGCCTGGGCGGCGGTGAAGACACCCGCGGGCGGCTGCGCCGCGACACTGAGCGGCAATAATCCCATCGTCGCGCGCAAGAGAATGTTAAAAGAACGATGCGTAGTGGGCCTCCTCTGCTCTGAGCGTCCCCGATTATATCAGACCCCCTCAACTTCGGGCGCTTTCAGCGCGTTCAGTAACCCAGTTCGCCACCACGCAAATAGTGGATGTTGGTGTGGTTGAGCGATCAATCTGCCCTGCGTCAACCGTTCACGTTCCGGGTTCGCAACACACCTCTGCTTCCCATTGGAGTACAATTTCGACGAGGTGTAGTGATGAAGGACTCAAAACGATCAAGCCGCCGGCAACTGCTTCAAATGGGCGCGGCTGTGGGCGGCGGGCTACTGGCGAAACACGAGCAAGCCTCGGCTGCGGAGAATAAACCAGGTCAACTGGGTATCCCGCTGGGGCCCTACGGGGAGCGGTCACCGTTTGAGAAAGCAGTCCGCTGGAGACGGGACACTAAAACACCGGAGACAGGTTCCAGTTTCACGCCTCTGCAGGACTCGGTCGGTACGCTGACTCCCTCGTCGCTGCACTATGAACGGCATCACGCGGGGATACCCACCATCGATCCGGCACAGCATCGGCTCGTAATTCACGGAATGGTGAACCGGCCTCTCTCCATAACCGTGGCGGAGATCCGGCACTTGCCGTCCGTAACTAAAACGCTGGTCCTCGAATGCGGCGGCAACAGTGGATCGGAATGGGCGGCCAAGAACGGGCCCGACGTCCAGCGAAGCTTCGGCCTGGTGAGTTGCAGTGAGTGGACCGGCGTCCCGCTGCGGCTGCTACTGGAGGAGGCCGGTGTTCAGCCTGGGGCGTCCTGGGTGATTGCCGAAGGTGCGGACGCCTGTCGCATGGAGCGCAGCATTCCGATCGCGAAAGCGATGGACAACATTCTGGTCGCGTACGGACAAAACGGCGAAGCCCTTCGCCCCGCACAAGGATATCCACTGCGCCTGCTCATCCCAGGCTGGGAGGGAAATGCAAACGTCAAATGGCTTCGCAGTCTGAAGCTCACCGATCAGGCTTACATGGCCAGGGACGAAACGGCGAAGTACACCGATCTGATGCCGGACGGCAAGGCGCGGATCTTTACGTATCAAATGGAAGCGAAGTCCATAATCACGTTTCCATCGGGCGGGCAGACGCTGCCGGGCCCGAATCTATATGAGTTGACAGGCTTGGCGTGGTCCGGGCGCGGGAGGATCGAGCGCGTCGATATTACCACCGACGGAGGGCGCAGTTGGGTGAAGGCGCAGTTGCAGGAGCCACGCCTTCCCATTGCGTTCACGCGCTTCCGGCTGCCGTGGCGTTTTGACGGACGTGAAGCGGTGATCGCCTCGCGCGCTGTCGATGAAAGCGGATACGTCCAGCCTACGCGCGAAGCTCTGATCGCCGCACGTGGGTTGAATTCCGCTTATCACTTCAACGGGATCAAGTTTTGGAAAGTGCAAACCGACGGGACCGTGACCAATGTGGAAGCTTAGTGTAGTCGTGTTGGCAGGCGCCGCCACGCTGTTGGCGCAGACATACGGAATAGGACGACCGGCCACGCCCGAGCAGATTCGCGACCTGGGCGCGGCGATTGCGCCGGACGGAACCGGCTTGCCGGAAGGCTCCGGGACGGTCGCGGCAGGGCGCGAGGTTTTCGCGGCTCGCTGTTCCAAATGCCACGGCGAGAAGGCGGAGGGAGCGGTAGGGCCGGCGCTGGTCGGCGGGCAAGGTACGCTCGCCACCGCCAAGCCGGTCAAGACGGTGGGGAGTTTTTGGCCGTACTCGACGACCGTGTGGGATTACGTCAATCGGGCGATGCCCTTCGATCAGCCGGGTCTGCTGAAACCGCCGGAGATTTACGCGGTGGTGGCGTATATCCTAAACCTCAACGGCATCATCGGCAGCGATCAGGTGATGGATGCCAAGAGTCTGCCCAAGGTGAAGATGCCCAACCGCGACGGCTTTGTGGCGGACCCTCGCCCGGATGTGGGCAACAATGTGGGTAACAATGTGGGTAACAATGTGGGTAACAATGTGGGTAACAATGTGGGCAAGAAGGCGAAGCGTTGAGTTGCAGCGCGTGATGACCAGCCTGGCTCTGATATTTTCAATTTGACTTACTTCTTCACGAACTTCTTCACATTCGCCCCGTTCACTTCGCCGACGTAAATGGCGTCGGTGGAATCAACGGCCACCGCCGTCGGGTTGCTCAGCCCCTCAATCTTCTCTAATATTTTTCCATCTTTAATGCTCGCGATCAGCAGGCAGTTGTTCGCGGTGCCATCGACCACGTAAATCAGATCGCCCTTGATGAACAATCCCCAAGGGGTGCCGAAGTTGGTCCACTGGTTGAGAAATTTGCCGGACTGGTCGAAAATCTGGATGCGGTTATTCGAGCGATCGCCCACATAGACGCGCCCCTTCGAATCGATCGCGATGCTGTGAGGCACATCGAACTGGCCAGGGTCCTTCCCTTTGCCGCCCCACCATTTGATAAATTTGCCGCTCTTGGAAAATTTCACGACGCGCGTATTGGGGCCTTCGCCGTCGGCGATGAAAACGTCGCCGTTCTTCGCCACGGCCAGGTCTGACATGCCGTTAAAGGCATCCTGTGAGGTGTTGTCGCCCGTGACGCCTTTCTTGCCCAGCGTCATCAGCAGCTTTCCGTCCGCACTGAATTTGAACGCCTGCATGTCCCCTCGGTCGGTGACCCAGACATTCCCGGAACGGTCGACACGCAAAAAGTGCGTCGTCTTGAACATGCCCTGGCCCCACGCCCGGAGGAATTTCCCGTGGCGGTCGAAGGCCATGATCGGCATCGATTCGTTGCGATGGAACACGTAGACGTTGCCGCGCGCGTCAACGTCCACGCCAGTCGCCGCCCCCCACTTCGTGACGCCCGGGGGGAATTGAACCCAATTTTCGACCAGTTGATAGCGACTTTCAGCCGCCTGCACTCGTACGGTGTGGACCGTGGCCATCGCCCCAAGGGCGGCGACTGCAAGAACAGCTAACAGATTTTTGTATGTGCGGGTCATGGCGCTCTCTCAGTCCGGCAACTTGTACGCCACGTACTCGCCGCTGTAGCCCGGCCCGCTGATGGCGACCACGATGTATTGCTTGCCGTTGTGCAGATAGGTCATGGGTCCACCGCTCTGTTGCGTTGACATGTAGACCGCTCCGGCGTCTTTCCCGGTGGCTTTGTCATAGGCGCGCAGCAGGGCTCCTCGCCGTCCGTCCGGTTGCGTGGCCACGCCCTTCTCGCCCGAGATCACCAATGTCTTGGTGACCAGCGTGCCCACCGGACCCGGGCGTCCGGTACGCGGAATGACCATGCCTTTGAGAGCTTCGTGATTGCGAACGTTATCCGGCGTCTCGCCGTGGGGCACCTGCCAGAGGATCTCGCCTTTGTCGAGGTCGATGGCCGACATGGTGCCATAGGGCGGCCGGTTCAAGGGCAGATCGCGAACCGTCATCCCGACGGGCGCGTCCGGGTCCGCGGCCCGGCCCGCAATAAAATTCATGTCAGACCGACTGCCCGGGGGAGTGAGCCCGAGCGGCGTCACGATCGATTGGGACGCCACATACACAATGTGCGTCTCCGGATCATAAGCACCACCGGGCCAGTTCGACCCGCCGCCCGCCGTAGCCATTGTGAGGGTGGCCAGAGGCCCCCCCGGAGTGCTCACGACCGGCGGAGTGAACATGGGGCCGATCTTGAAACGCGACACCAGCTTGACGGCTTCCGCGCGCAGTTCAGGAGTAAAGTCGATCAGCTCTTCGATGGATGTGCCCTGGCGGGAATAGGCCGGAGGCTTGGTAGGGAAGGGCTGTGTGGGCGAGTACCACTCGTTGGGCACGTTGCCCTTTTCAACCGGCTTCTCGACGATCGGCCAGATGGGTTCTCCTGTCTCCCGGTTCAGCACGTAGAGGAACGCCTGCTTGGTGGGTTGGGCCACCACCTTGACCGTGCGGCCGTTCAGGGTGATGTCGGCCAGAATGGGCGCGCACGGATTATCCATGTCCCAGATCGGGTGGTGGACGTATTGGTAGTGCCACTTACGCTGGCCGGTGCGCAGATCCAGCGCCACGATGCTTTCACCGAACAGGTTGTTTCCGGGCCGATGTCCTCCGTAGTAGTCGCCGGTGGGCGATTCGATGCCCACGTACACCATGTTCAGGTCGACGTCCGCCGACATCTGGCCCCATGATCCGGTATTGCCGGTGTAGGACCAGGAATCCTGAAGCCACGAATCGAAGCCCACTTCGCCATAGCGCGGAATGGTGTGGAAAATCCAAAGACGGCGGCCCGTGCGGACATCAAAGGCGCGAATGTAGCCCTTGACGTTCGTCTTGCTTAGGGGAACGCCACCGGGCTTGTGCGCGGCTCCAATCAACACAACGTTATTAGCGATGATCGGCGCGGAGTGAAGTCCGATGTCGGGGCTCAGCGGGTCGATCGGCTGATCGTCGTCTTCTTTCAGATCCACGACGCCATTCTTTCCGAACCCCGGGACCGGCAGGCCGGTCTTGGCATTCAAGGCGAGCATCCGGTAACCCGGCGTGACGTAAACGATACGTTCTTCGGTGCCGTCGCTCCAGTAGGCGAGGCCGCGGCCGGAGAGTTGGCGCGGGGCGGCCGCTCCGCGCGCACCTTCATTTTCGCTGTGTTTCCACAACAGTTCACCCGTGGCGGGATCGAGCGCGATCACAGTTCGCCGCGTGCCGCCGGTTGCGTACAGGACGCCTTTCACCATCAGCGGCGTGCCCTCCAGGTTGCCTTCGGGGGTGGGGCCCAGATTGTCCGTCTTAAATCGCCAGGCGACCTGCAATTTGTAAAAATTGGAGGCGTTGATCTTGTCGAGCGGCGAATATCGCGCGCCGGTCAGATCCCCACTGTAAGAAGGCCATTCGCCATTCTTAGTTCCCAACTGAGCCGCCGCGGGCACTACCGCGCCCAGCAGCAAGCACGCCCCAAACACCCAAGACACATTTCGCCTCATTAGATCCTCTCTCCTTGTGCTCCGTGCCGACGGTAAACCGTGCACTGTTGTTGGATTATAGACTGCCCTGCCGGGAAATGCATCCATACATCGGGGAAGTACCCGCCGGCGAAATCCGGCGCTTGTTCCAAAAGAAGGGGCCGGTCTATATGCTCTTCAGTAACTGAAACAGATTAGTGTAATCGTCCGTCCAGATGCGCTGCCCAGACCGGTAGTTCAGGGGACGGGCAACCGAATCGACGTTAGGATGACGAAGCCGGTCGGCGGAGCGCGACATGATTACCCAGACGGCTTCGGAACGATCGATTTTCGGATCGGGCAGCGTGTGCATCAGCTTCGCCGACAAGCCGAAGGCTTCAGCCAGTTTGGCGACAGGCGATTCAAGGTCCAGCACGGTGTTGGAGATATGAAACCCGAGGATGCCATCCGCCTTCAAGTGCTGCAGGTAGATCTGTACAGCCTCCTGTGTGAGCAAATGGGTGGGGATGGCGTCGCCCGAAAATGCATCGACAAAGAGCATGTCGAACTGGCGCCGTTAGCGGGCTAGAGTCAGCCGCCCGTCTCCTTCCACGATCTCCGGCGCGGACTGCTTGAGATAGGTGAACTGGCTGTGGGCCAAATCGATCACTTGCGGATTCAGTTCATAGAACACGAAATGATCGCCCGGCTGGGCGTACACCGCAAGCGACCCGGCGCCCAATCCGACGATGGCCACCGATTGAGGACCACGGCGGAGGTTGTCCAATGCCACTTGAACCCCCGTGCCCGGAGCATAGTACGTGGTGGCCTGCCTCGCGAGAGGTGCATCCCGGAACTGGGTTCCATGCGATACAGTGCCGTGTACCATCGTGCGAATTGGGGAGCCGTTGGAGGCAGTGGAATCGACCACCCGGAGCGCGCCATAGAAGTTCCGCTCGGCAACCACGGCCCCGGCGGAGAACGCGCGAATCTGGGTCCAGGCGAATACCACCACCGCGACGCTGGTGGCGGCCCACACGGCGTCAACGTGCCAACGCTTGCCGTAATTCAGAAGCAAGAGGCACATGGACGCCGCCGCCAGCAGTATAGGGAACTCATAGACGCCGCGGAGAAACAGGGGCGCGGCCCATACGATGAGAGCGGCGCCGATCACTCCGCCCAGTGAAACCATCAGATAGAACAAACTGGCGCTCGAGGGGTGGGGTTTGCGTGCTACCAGCTCTCCATGAAAAGCCATGCAGGCGATGAACAAACCGCCGGTGATCAACGGCAGCAGAAGCCGCGGGTTGGAACCCAGTTCCGAATGTAGCGAGAGGTAACCCATGGCGATTAACGCAGGCGCGGTCATCCACATAAAGAGCCGATGCCGCCGGGGGTGATCGTAGTCGAAGCACAGGATGAGCGACAGCAAGTAAGCCGCCAGGGGGACCACCCACAGAAACGGAATCGCCGCCACGTTCTGGCACAGGTGATTGGTGGCAGCCAACAGCAGCGCGCTGGGAATAGCCGCGAAAATTACCCACAGCAACTGCTGTCCGGCTCCGGGAGCGGCGCTCTGGCTTTCACGCGACCGAACCGGCTGCGAATAGCGGGATGCGCGCAGGGCCGCCATTCCACACAATCCCACAAAGACGGCAAATCCAACGGACCATCCCAGAAGCTGCCATCGACCCGTTACAAACGGCTCAATTCCCGCCGGATACGACAGCAACGCCAGCAGCGAAGCCAGGTTCGACAGTGCGTACAAGCGGTAAGGGGATGCCCCTTCCGCGCGCCCGTGCCACATCTGGATCAAAGGAGATGTTGCGGACAGCAGCAAGTAGGGTGCGCCCACCGATACGGCCAGGATCACCGCGATGTGCAAGGCCGGTGCGGCGCCGTCCCCCAGGGAAGTATGCAATCGCAAGGGCAACAGCGCAAGACTGCCCACCAACAGCGTGCCGTGCGTCCAACCTTGCGCGCGGGCACTCAACCGCCGTGACATCCAGTCGGCATAAGCGTAGCCGAGCAACAATAACGCCTGGAAGAACAACATGCAGGCAGCCCAGACGGAGGCGGACCCGCCAAACCGCGGCAAGATCAACCGGGCCATCATGGGCTGCACCGAAAACAATAGAAAAGCGCTCAAAAATACCGTGGCGCAATGCAGCATCATGGTGGCTCTGGACAATTGGGAAGACACGTCAGCCACCGTGCCGGAGGCAGCCGGATCGGATCGTGCCGCGGGAGGTGGAACCTGCCTCAAGGCAGTCGCCTGGAGCAAGTCTGCCTCGTCTAGCGGCGTTGGGCTGTTGATTTCCTGGGCAGACGGCACTTAATGGCAAGATCGGCTTTCCCGGGACGGCCCTTTAGTGGACCCTGCACCGCCCACGGCCAAAGACCCGTCATTGGTGCACCGCCGCACTCAGGCCTGTCGGCGGATAAATGTTGGTTGATGCTTTTATCGCTGACTCAGTGGGAGCAATGGAGAATCGCCCGCGCTCCAAATCTTATTTCCGTCCTGGCCGAGAAGGATGATCATTCGTTTTTGTGGGTCAAACCTTTGCGGGGCTGAAGTGAAAACTCCAATCGTCGCTCCCGTCGCGTCCGTCAAGACAAAACTCTGCGCACGGATCTCTCTTTGCGTAGATGGCACTTGAGCAAAGACGGGTAGAGGAGCAATATACCTGGAAAGCGCTCCTCCTAGAAGGCCGGCGAATAGAGCGAGGGGTGTAGCAAGCGGTAATTTCATAAAATCCTCTGATGTGCATGATACCGGCTGTAAAGGCCCGCCTCCAGCGCTCTCCGGACTTATCCGCCGCACTTAGGCCGGTCGGCGAAGGAGTGTGCGATTATGCTTACACGCAGAGGATTTTCTTTGAGAACCGTACTCGTACCGGTGATCCTGGCCGGCTTGTCCACAGCGGCGTTGGCCCAGAGCCTCAGTGAGAACTGGGCGCGGTGCGAGTCAAACGCTAACGACGATCTCAGCGTGCGAGCCTGCACGGCACTGCTCGTGCTGCCTGCCGGCGAGGCAAAACCGGACGTAGCCGGTATCTTTTACAATCGCGGCGCGAAGTATTCCACCCGCAGCCAATACGATCTCGCCATCCGGGATTTCGATGAAGCCATCAGGCTGAACCCAAGTTACACTGAAGCCTTCGGCAAGCGTGGATTGGCGTATGCCCGTAAGGGCCAGCATGATCGCGCCGTCCAGGATTTCGACCGGACAATCCAGTTGAAAGCGGATGACGCCGACGCCTTCTTCAATCGTGGCTTGGCATATGCCAATCAGGGCCAGTACGCGCGCGCCATCCCGGATTACGAGGAGGCCATCAAGTTAAAGCCGGACGACGCGCGCAATTTCCGTGGCCGCGGCCTGGCGTATGCCATGAATGGCCAATACGGGCGCGCCCTGCCGGATTACAATCAGGCGATTAAGCTAAAGCCGGACGACGCACGCAATTTCAGCAGCCGTGGCGAAGTCAATTTCTATCGCGCACGTTGGCAGGAGGCCGCGACGGATCTGCAACGAAGTTTAGCCATAGATCCATTGCAACCGTACGTGGTGCTCTGGCTCCATATCGCGAAGAAGCAGCGCGGGCAGGACGACGTGCGGGAGTTCTCCCGGCAAGCGGCTCGGATGGATCCCTCTGAGTGGCCGGCGCCTGTCGCGCGGCTTTTTCTGGGGCAAGCGACGCCCGATCAGGTGCTTGCGGCCGCGGCGAGTACAGACGCGCAGACCGGGAAGGACCAGCGCTGTGAGGCGGCATTCTATCTGGGCGCGCACGCGCTGCTTCAGCACCGGACGACGGATGCTGTGTCGTTGCTTCAGCAAGCTCGCGATACTTGCCCGAAGACGTTTATCGAATACGAAGGTGCGGTCAGCGAACTAAAGCGGCTGGGCAAATAACCCGCATGAGTGCGGGCTTCGGTAGCTGCGCCGCTCTGGGCGTCACCCTGGGGGCCAGACGCCTCTGGCCTTCAGCTGCCTGTGACGGAAGCCACGATCCTCTGGATCATCCCGTCCACGGCCTTGCCCGGCTCATGCCAGTGCCACACCATCACAATGTCATGCTCGGGATCCATCCAGATGATGTTTCCGCCGTTGCCGATGGCGGCGAAGCTTGACGCGGGGCCGCTGGGCCACTGTTTCTGCCTGGTGTTCAGCCACCACAGATAGCCGTAGTCCGGACCATGCGCCGAGGCCTGGGTAGCTTCCGCGATCCACTTCGCGGAAACCAGCTGCTGGCCCTCCCAATTGCCTTTATTGAGAATCAGCAGCCCGAAGCGCGCAAGATCCTGCGAATTGATCCACAACCCTCCGCCCCAACGCGTGCCGCCGCTCACCGATTCCACGGGCTTCCCATTAATTTCAACCGTCGACTTCGGCCCATACCCTTGCCACTTCCATGAGGTGGAGGCGCCGATCTTGTCCATGATGTTCTCTTTCAACACCTCCGGCAGACTCTTGCCGAAGACCTTCGCCTGTGAAAGCGCGAACCGGTTGATGCGCACGTCGTTGTACTCGTAATACGCGCCCGGATCGTGAATTTCGCGCGGCTTCATCTGGCCGTTGCCGTATTCTTCCACGCCCAGGAAGTTGGCGTTCTTGCCCCACAAGGTCCCTTCCCATTCGCTTTCCTGTTGGAGGTGATTTTTCCAGGTGATCTTGGCATTGTGCGGCGAGTCGTAGCCGCCGTCGTGGATATAACCGGCGACCGGATCATCGACGCTGCGAATCAGGCCCTTAGCGACCGCGATGGACGCGGTGGTGGAGAGGAAACTCTTGGCGACGCTGTAAACCGGGTCGTTCGTCTTGGTATCGCCGAATTCCGCGACGATGTAGCCGTGGCGCAGAATGATGCCGTTGGTTGCCGCGCGGCCCGGAGGCAGCGCGCCCAGCACTTTGCCGAATGTGCGGATCTGGTCTTTCTCGAAGTCCCACTTGGAGCCATGGGCCTCGGCCCAGGCGATGGCTTCCTTCAGTTTCGCGGCGTCCATGCCCACTTCGGCGGGCGCCTTATGCTGCCACGTTGCGGCGGAAGGAAAGTAGGTGCGCTTCGGCTGGGCGGCCTGCCCGGCGAGTCCCGGAACCAGCAGGGCCGCCAGGGGCAGGGCCAGGAATGCGCGCCGGTTGAACCAGTAAGTCATCATGAACAAACTCCTTCAGAGCGCGAGGGCCGGGGCGTGCGCCACCGCCGGGAACCAGGAATCCGGCGCGCCGCGCTCCATTGGGCGCGCGTTTCCTCAACAGGAAGTGTCGCACACTTTTCGTGCTGAAGCAGAGCGGCGGGTGCGGCGCGAAACCGGCCCGCCACCCGGCAGTGGGCAGTGCCTGATTTCAGCACGATCGGGCGGTGGAGGCTACGCGAACCGCGCTCCAGGGGGCGGTGCGCGACCGCCACCCCGGTTTGTTTCGTCGCGACTGTCTACTTGTATGCAATGGCCGCGCTGGATGCGCCCGCCAGGTGAATCACTTCAAACCGCTTGAAGCCCGCTTCCCCGCACCATTTGCGGAAATCCGCGCCGGAATAGTCGAAGGCGTCGCCGAATTCGATCAGCATGTTCAGAGACATGAGCAAACCAAACACGTTCTCACGGCGAGCGTCGTCAATCAGCGCTTCAATGGCGACCAGCGCGCCGCCCACAGGCAGCGCATCGTAAGCGGCGCGGATGAGGTGCATCTTCTTTTCCAGATTCCAGTCGTGCAAAATCATACCCATCGTGATGAGATCCGCCTTGGGCAGCGGATCCTTGAAGAAATCCCCGCCGGCCGTGCGGATGCGGTCACTCAGCCCGGCAGCCGCGATGTACTTGCGCGCGATCGGCT